>NZ_JARGEF010000360.1:0-5876 GCF_033794725.1 Streptomyces sp. ID05-39B
AGAAAGTTGCAGGAGTACGCCGACTGGGGGGGCGGGTGGCCGCCCTCCAGCGGCCACCCGCCCCACCAGTCGGCGTACTCCTGCACGAGGTACAGCCCGCGCCCACCCTCGCAATCCACCCCGGCGGGCGGAACCCGATCCCCGGGCGGCTTCGCGAAGGGCGCGGGAATGTACGGGTGGCTGTCCCACACGCCGACCCGGACCCGCCCGTCACTCAACGCGGTCATCCGCAGGGAGGCGGGTCCCTTGGTATGCAGGTAGGCGTTGGTGACCAACTCGGACGCCAACAACTCGACCGCTTCGAGCACTTCACCCCGCCCATGCCCTTTGAGTACCGCCCGCACGGTCATACGTGCGACCTGTGCGGCGCGGGGGTCATGCGGGAGCCGAAGGGCGTACACCCAGGTGTCGGGCGGGGCTACGGTGACCATGGGAACTCCTCCTGGGGAAGGGGGCTTGGACGACTCGCCGACGGTCGCAGCCGAGCGGTGGCATTGCCTGGATTGGTGCGCTTCCGGCTTAGCAGCGGGGCCTGTTGGCGGTACGGCACTACGCTAGCGAGCACAGGGAGATACATCTCCCACTTTTGATAGATGTGCCCGCTATTACCTCGTGTGGGGGACACGAACACCCCACTGCGGGCTGAAAGGAGGCGTCTTGCCGCCCACCAACAATCCGACCCTGCGCCAGCGGCGACTGGGCGCTGAACTGCGCAGACTGCGTGAGCAGGCCGGCTTTAGCGTCACTGGCGCCGCAGCCCTGCTCGGCGTCAACCAGGGACGCGTCAGCATGATCGAGACCGGGCGCAGCCCTGTCAGTGCCGACCGGGTCCGCGCCATGGCGTCCGCCTACGCGTGCTCCGACGAAGCACTCGTCGACGCCCTGACCGGCCTCACAGGACGGCGGGCTCCCGGCTGGTGGGAGTCGTACCGAGAGCACCTGCCTGCCGCACTCGTCGACCTCGCCGAACTGGAACACCACGCAGCCGGGTTGCGCGTGGCCCTCGTGATCCACATCCCCGCGCTCCTGCAAACCACGGATCACGCCCGCGCCCTCTTTCGTGGCGTGGTACCACCCATGCGGCAGTACGAGATCGAGCACCGCCTGACCCACCGCATCAAGCGGCAAGGGATTCTGCACCGGGAGAACCCTCCCCGGTACTCGGCGTTCATCCACGAAGCGGCTCTGCGCATGGGCTATGGGGGCCCAGCGGTCGTCCTCGGGCAGCTCAAGCACTTGATCGACATGAGCGAATTGCCGCACGTCACAGTGCGGGTCATCTCGTTCGGCACGGAGCACTTCCCGAGCACCGGCCAGTCCTTCGACTACGTCGAGGGCCCCGTTCCGCAGCTCGACACAGTCCAGTTGGACACGCACCACGGCGGCTGCGGATTCCTCGATGCAGAGGCACAGTTGGCCAAGTACCGTGCCGTACTGGACCACATGGAGTCCTGCGCACTGGACCCCACCGCATCACGCGACTTCATCCACCGACTGACCCTGGACATCTGAGAGGCGCAGCCGTGCAGACCCTCCACTGGCAGAAGTCCTCGTACAGCGGCGACAGTTCGAACTGCGTCTACGTCGCCGCCTCTGTCACCGGAACCCTCCATCTCCGCGAGAGCGACCAGCCTGACGTCATCCTCACCACGACAGCGCCCGGCTTGCATACCTTCATATGCGCCCTCAAGGAACGGAAATGGGATGCCGCGTAACTTCGAAGATGCAGTAACAGGCGCCCTGGGGGGGAACGGCAAGACCTGCCGTGTCATCGGACCCGGACTGGGCCACGTTGGAGCGCGGACTGGGGGTGTCCCTGCCTGACGACTACAAGAGGATCGTGGCCAGGTACGCACCAGTTCAACTGAACGTGCATCTCTACCTGCACCACCCCTCCACGGTGCGGTGGAACCTCGGGCGGTGGATGGATCAAACAGCCACCGCGTTCGCGCGCAGCGACCTGACGGAAGCCAAGTGCCCGGGATTCCCCCAAGGTCCACTGTTCGGTGGCCCTGAAGGCCTGATCCCGCTGACCTCAACGGACCGCGGGGAGTACCTGTTCGGGGCCGCGGATACCCATTCCGGACATTGGCGCATCCTGGCCTGCAACGGCGACGAACAAGACTTCTACGAGTACCGGATGCCTTTCTCCGAGTGGCTCCACTGCTACCTTGCCGGCGAATCCATGTTCGGCCCAGGAAGCGCGGTCTTCTACCCCGGCCCTATCCTCTTCGAAGGGGCTGCCCATGACCGCATCGGAGCCCCCCACCACGTGGCACGACCCAGAGAGGTAGCAACTGTGCAGACTCTCCACTGGCAGAAATCCACGTACAGCGCCGAGGCCGCAAACTGCGTCTACGTCGCCGCCTCCCCCACCGGAACCATCCACCTCCGCGAGAGCGACGAGCCGGAGGTCATCCTCACCACGACGGCACCTAGCCTGCACGCCCTGATCCGGAGCCTCGCTCAGTAAACGCGGACTTCGGAGCCCAACAAGGGCAGTTCCCATAGTTCCAGCCGCCCACTGACCCAGTCACCGATGAACTGAACGGCTCCGCCCGTGTAGTGCCACCAGCCACCGTTGCGGGAAGCCACCGTCACAGGCCAGTCGTCCGGACCCGCGCCGGTCGTCGTCCAGAGGATGACGTCACCCGACAGGGAACTGGCCCAGGGAAGCAGACCGCTCGGAGCCGGGTGAGGGCGCAAGCCGATCGACATGTCCGCCTCCCACCAGTCCTGGACGATCTCCAACTCGCTCGCGGTGCCGCCCAGCCACGCGTCCTCCTTCCCCGAGCGGGGCAGAGAGACGTGCAGGAAGTCGCCGAGTGAGAAGGTCGGGTAGACCTCTGACAGGAGTCTGAAGTCGGCAGGCAGTGACGTACCGAGCCGCGCCTCGATCACCGACCAGCCGGGTGTTGCCGGGGCACGGCGACGATGCGGCACAAGCCCAGGAACCGCCGCTTCCAGGGCGGCAACCGCCTCGATCGGATTCACGAGCCGGTGCCGGGGATGCTGCGTACCGATGAGATCGTCCACGACGACAGCGTGCCAGAGACCCGGCGGCACGCTCGGCTTAACGGGGATCCTCTCGCCGGGCCGCGCTAGAGGCCGTTGGTGCCGCCGATGGCGACGGGCACGCTAGTCATCGAGGCCGCCTCCGATACCGCGCAGGGTGGCGCCGATCTCCTCGTCCGTCACAGCGGGCAGGTCGAGGGCTGGGATGTCCACGTGCCCCATAGGGTCGGTGCGGAACTGATGGACAGGCTCATCCAGACGCTCTATCGGGACAATGCCCATGATCGGCCGACCGTTCCTGGTGACGATCAGCGTCGCCCCTGCTTCGACCCGCTCCGCGATCTTGCTCGGCTGGTTGAGCGCCCGGAGCGGTACGACGTCGAACTGACTCGAGTCTGCGGCCACACATCGACCGTACCCGGCGTACCAGGCCGGGGATGCGTCAACAGGCTCGCCTGGTCCGGCTCGTACGCTGTGGCGCCATGAGGAACGAACTCACTTACGAGGGCAGCGCCTTCATCAATTTCCGTGACTACAAGTTCCGGGATGCGAGGTCGCATGGCTTCAGGTGGGTCAGCATCAAGCGTCTACAGCTCCCCACGGAACCCTCCGACGACAGGTAACTGCTTTCTGCACTCATCGGACATGAACAGTTCCGGGACGACTACGCAGGTGGTGGAGTGCTACCGGAGGGGACCAGGCACGGCCCGTATTGGCTGAGGTTGGTCACACCCGATGTCTCCGACACCATCAGCCCGGACAAGGGCGCGCACATCCTCCGGGAGTGGATGTCTCCACACGGTGACGTGTCCGCTGAACTGGAGGCGGAGCTGCAGCAGGCAGTCTTCGACCCCTTGGCCGCGGCCGACCACATCTACTACCTGCACGAGCTGGGGGACGAGGCCATCCACGACTGGGGGCGCGTGCACGACGACTTCCACGAATTCGTGCTCATCGACCGCTCATCTGACCAAATCACACTCCTCGTCGCTGCCGACGACTGAGCGGGTCGCCAGAGGCGCCACGGAAGGACGCCGAAGAAGAAGGAACTGAGCCACAGCCGAAACACGGCAACAAGTCACCGTGTCGTGGAAAGCACTGCGGCCAGTGACCGCGGACCATGCACGACACCGCCGCCCGTCCCCGACGACGCCTGCACCGCGACCGGCGCCGACGAACCGCCATCGCAGCTCCCGGTGCAGACGGGCCCAGAGGTTGGGGTCGGCTGGCGCTGGGCCTCGTCCCACCACGGCCTGGATTACGGGCGGCTCCGCTCCCGGAGTCAGTCCTGTTTTGGAAGACGGTGATGCTGGGCCTGTCGAACGCTCGCCATCGGCGCATCCACCCCAAAAGACCTCAAATGCAAGGAATACAGGAAGGCTCAAATTGGAATGTTCCACAATCACACGAGCGGGCTATCCGGAATTGACTCCCACCCAGGTTGCCCGACCGGCCACCCCCGAGGAAACTTCCCTTCTCCCAGAATCAATTGAAAAAAATCCTCGACACCTCCGTCAACAATCAGGAAACCGGGGTTCTGGCGAAAAGCGACGGCGACATTCCAAAGACCATCAGCATCGCCCGGCACTAGCAGGCACACGTCACCATTCCAATCATGGTAGGCCCATGGGACGACGTCATCCCATTTCGACTTTAGGCTGGCCGGAATATCTGGAACATCCTGATAGGCGGCATGAAAATATCGCCGCTCCTCCTGCATGAAATTCAGCAGCGGATCGCTACCACCGGGATGAGGAACGAAGAGGTGTCCGAACAGAACGGCGTCCCCATATCCGTCTACAAGATTTTTGTAGTCCTCCGGAAGCGCACGCCCGACCCACCCCTCCACCGCCCGCCACACCTCCGGAGAGACAGGGAACACTCGCTCCCGCTCGCCAAGCAGTGACACCAAGGATTCACTCACCCTAACTCACCTGCCATAAACCTCAGAAGAGCATATCGCACGCTCATGGGCAGGCGAGTTTATCACATGGCAATCAACATCCATCCCTTGATTCCCTTGAGCAGACAAATGAACTACATCTGGAATACCCGATGAGGAATTCGCGTAATATGGAGTCACTTCATAATGAACTGCCTGCCCATTCTGGCGAATCTGGCCAGCAATTTTATTTTCAATAATGCTCATTGCCGGACTATTTGCGACGCGATGCAATGGCACCAAGTTACGCAGATCAGTACCGGACCCGCCGAACTGGCAGCCTGCCAAATGGCCGCGTGCGCGATTTCGCCCTGGGG
The DNA here is from genome assembly GCF_033794725.1 of Streptomyces sp. ID05-39B. Taxonomy (NCBI): domain Bacteria; kingdom Bacillati; phylum Actinomycetota; class Actinomycetes; order Kitasatosporales; family Streptomycetaceae; genus Streptomyces; species Streptomyces sp. ID05-39B. Next base: position 5,275 of record NZ_JARGEF010000360.1, read on the forward strand.
GAAGCTTGTAGAAGTCAGGGGGTTCGATTTTACCGGATTCACAGTCTTTCTTCCATGCAGTCCCGGTGCCGTCAAGCAGGTCTTCAGGACCATTGAAGTCGGCCACGATTCCTGTTGCGCGACAGCCGTCCCGACCTGGCCGGAAGCGCTCTCTCGGCAGGTACGTGATGTTACCTGTCACGTTCTCGCCAGCCTGGTCATCACAGCCTTCTTCGTTAGTCGAGTCCCCGCCCGGGTTTCGAGCTTCATTCAGGTACGGGTCCGGCAGTGTTTGGCCACTGTCGAAGGGGCCGAAGACAGATTGCCCAATCAGAGCGAGCATGTCGGCCACTCCGACAGCGGCATCCCAGCCCTTGCTCTCGTCCCACTTGCCAGCCATAGGATCCCAGTCCGGCCGGGGCTTAGTCCGTGTCGGAGCCGGCTCAGGGTTGGGACCGTTGTTGGGATTCTGGTCGATGGGCGGTGGTGGCGGGCTGATGACGCAACCGTATCGGCAGGCACCACTAGTGTCCTGAGTCGATAGTTCGCTTGCGGTTATAGGGTGGGGCGGTGCCTGGTCCGAAGCCGTTGCCGCTGGAGTTGTCCGATCACGAACGCCGGGT
>NZ_JARGEF010000361.1:0-5849 GCF_033794725.1 Streptomyces sp. ID05-39B
TTGGTCATGATGCCGCCCTTGGTCTCGATGCCCAGGGACAGCGGGGTCACGTCGAGGAGCAGGACGTCCTTGACCTCACCCTTGAGGACACCGGCCTGGTACGCGGCGCCGATGGCGACGACCTCGTCCGGATTCACGCCCTTGTGCGGATCCTTGCCGGTCAGCTCCCGCACGAGTTCGGTCACCGCGGGCATCCTCGTCGAGCCGCCGACCAGGATGACGTGGTCGATGTCGCCGACCTTGATGCCGGCGTCCTTGATCGCCTGGTGGAAGGGCCCCTTGCAGCGTTCCAGCAGATCTCCGGTCAGCTGCTGGAACTGGGCGCGGGTGAGTTTCTCCTCCAGGTGCAGCGGTCCCTCGGCCGAGGCGGTGACGTACGGCAGGTTGATCGTCGTCTCGGAGGACGAGGACAGCTCGATCTTGGCCCGCTCGGCGGCCTCGCGCAGCCGCTGCACGGCCATCTTGTCCTTGGACAGGTCGATGCCGTAGTTGTTCCTGAACTGCTGGGCCAGGTGGTCGACGATCCGCTGGTCCCAGTCGTCGCCGCCCAGATGCGTGTCACCGTTGGTGGCCTTGACCTCGACCACGCCCTCACCGATCTCCAGGAGCGACACGTCGAACGTGCCGCCACCGAGGTCGAAGACGAGAACCGTCTGGTCGTTCTCCTTGTCGAGGCCGTAGGCCAGGGCGGCGGAGGTGGGCTCGTTGATGATGCGCAGCACCTTCAGTCCGGCGATCTCCCCGGCCTCCTTGGTCGCGGTGCGCTGGGAGTCGTTGAAGTACGCCGGGACGGTGACGACGGCCTCCGTGACGTCCTCACCGAGATACGACTCCGCGTCGCGCTTCAGTTTCTGCAGCACGCGGGCGGAGATCTCCTGCGCCGTGTACCGCTTGCCGTCGACGCTGCCGCTGTCCGGGAACCGCCACTGCGCCTCGCCCATGTGGCGCTTGACCGAGCGCACGGTCCGCTCCACGTTGGTGACCGCCTGACGCTTGGCCACCTCGCCGACCAGCACTTCGCCGGTCTTGGAGAAGGCGACCACCGAGGGCGTGGTGCGCGCTCCCTCCGTGTTCGTGATGACCGTGGGCTCACCGCCCTCCAGCACACACACCACCGAGTTCGTCGTCCCGAGGTCGATTCCCACTGCCCGTGTCATGATCCTCTCCTCCGTCCGCGTCCCGGACCCGTGACAGATGACGGTGCCCGACGAAGCGGGCGACCACCCAAGGCCGTCCGGCGACCGGCCCCACGGGCGCCTGCGCCGTTCCATCGCGTTGCCATCCGCGGCTATGGGCAAACCTCTCCAGGAGTCTGGATAAATTCCACGCCCCGCGATGTCAAGAGGTCTGGGTTTCACCCTGCATAGGTGTATTCGTGGGCCTACGGCCTCCTCTAGTGCCGGACGGGTTGGTGAGGGCCGGTCTCATCCCGAGGGCGCACCTCTGTGACGCACGCCACATGCGGTTCCTGTCAGTAATCGGGGTGCTGTTCCGCTCAAGTTTCCGGGAACAAGCGAATCGACAGGAGCGACACATGAAGCACCGCATCCTCGTCCTCGGCGCCGGCTATGCCGGGGCCTACGTGGCCGGGACCCTGGCCCGCCGGCTGTCCGCGCAGGACACCGAGATCACCGTCGTCAACGCCGAGCCGGACTTCGTCCAGCGGCTGCGGCTGCACCAGCTCGCGGCCGGCCAGAGGATCGAGGCCCCGAAGCTCGCCGACGTCTTCGCGGGCACGGGGGTACGGCTGCGGCAGGCCCGGGTCACGGCCGTGGACCCCGAGCGTCAGGTCGTCGCCGTGGCCGACGCCGACGGAGGTGGCGAGCTGGCCTACGACACGCTTGTCTACGCGCTCGGCAGCCACGTCGCCGACCAGGGCGTCCCCGGAGTGGCCGAGCACGCCTTCGACGTCGCCGGCCGGCCCTCGGCGCTGCGCCTGCGCGAACGCCTGGACCGCCTGGGCGGGCGGGGCGAAGGCGGGAGTGTGGTGGTCGTCGGCGACGGGCTGACCGGCATCGAGACCGCCACCGAGATCGCCGAATCCCGGCCCGGACTGTCGGTGACGCTGGTCGCCCGGGGGGAGCTGGCCGCCCGGCTCTCCGCCGGAGCCCGCCGCCATCTGCGCCAGGCCTGCGACCGGCTGGGCATCACTGTCAGGGAGCACGCCGGCGTCGAAGCGGTCGAAGAGGCGCGGGTGCTCTGCGCCGACGGCACCGCCCTGGCGTCCGACGCGACCGTGTGGACCGCCGGGTTCGCGGTCGGCCCCATCGCCGCCACCGGCGGGCTGGAGGTCACCGAGGACGGCCGGATCGTCGTCGACCGGACCATGCGGTCGCTCTCGCACCCGAACGTCTACGCCGTCGGCGACAGTGTCCACGCCGTCGGCGACAACGGCCTGCCGCTGCCGATGTCCTGCGCTTCGGCCGGCTACACCGGTATGCAGGCCACGGCCGCGATCGTGGCACGCCTGACCGGCGGTAAGATCCCGAACACCAAGCTGGAGTACCTGGCCAACCACATCAGCCTCGGCAGGCGGGACGGGATCCTGCAGATGGTCGACGACGCGGCGCGGGCGAAGCCGAAGTACATGGGCGGCAGGAAGGCCGCGCGGATCAAGGCGGCCATCCTCAGGACGTCGCTGTGGGCCACCTCGCATCCGACCTTCGGTCTGCCCAAGCGCCGGCGTCGTCTGGCCGCCGTGCCGGACGCGTCCGCCGTGAACCGTGTCGCCGCCTAGGGTGGCCGGCGTGGACAGCACCGCCACCGATCACTTCGACACCGGCAGGTTCGAGGCCGGCCGCGACCGGCTGGCCTCGCTGGCCTACCGGCTCCTGGGCTCCGCCGCCGACGCCGAGGACGCCGTACAGGACGCCTTCCTGCACTGGCAGGCCGCCGACCGGCAGCGGATCAGGGTGCCGGAGGCATGGCTGACCAAGGTCGTCACCAACCTCTGCCTGGACCGGCTCCGCTCGGCACAGGCCCGCCGCGAACGCACCGTCGGCGCCTGGCTGCCCGAACCGCTCCTCGACGGCGACCCGATGCTCGGCCCGGCCGACCGTTTCGAGCAGCGCGAATCGGTCTCCCTGGCCGTGCTGACGCTCATGGAGCGCCTGGCACCCCTCGAACGGGCCGTGTATCTCCTGCGCGAGGCGTTCTCCTACAGCCACGCCGAGATCGCCGAGATCCTCGACATCACCGAGTCGGCCAGCCAGCAGCACCTCCACCGGGCCCGGCGCCGCGTCACCGCCGCGCGCCGCGGTGGCGAGGCCGACCCGGCGTCCGCCCGCAGGATCGTCGAGGAATTCTTCGCCGCCGCCTCCTCGGGCCGCACGGAACGGCTGGTGGCGCTGCTCACCGACGACGTGACCGCGATCTCCGACGGCGCAGGACTGACCGAGAAGCTGCTGCGGTACGACACTCCGCAGCGCGTCGCCGCCGTCGCACGGGCCGGCTTCAAAGCCACGCCCGCGAAACGGCGTCTCGCCGGCGGCTCGCCCGCCGTCCACTACGCGTCGGTCAACGGCGCCCCGGCCATCCTCTTCGTCCTCGGCGAGCAGGTCGTCGGCGCGGTGACGTTCGACATCGCCCACGGCAGGATCGCCACCGTGCGCGGCATCGCCGCCCCCGCCCGCCTGGTCCGCCTCACCGAGTCCTGGCGGCGGCACGGGCCGGACGCACCGCTCGTCGCCCAGTGGTGAACCGGCACAGGGGCGGCCCCGCGCCTTGCCGGGGCCGCCCCCGCCGTTACGGAAGGGATCGCTGCCGTGAGTGGTCAGGTCCGCCCCGCCCGGCGGACCGTCAGAAGGCTCCGACCACCTTGCGCGCCTTGATCCTCACGATCACGCGGTCGGCGTCGTTGACCGAGGCCGGGTTGAAGTCCGCGTACTGCTTGCCGGTGTACTTGACCGACAGCTCGTCGATCAGTTCACGGGCGCCCTCGCTGCTCACCTCCGCGGTGCCGCGGACCTCGGCGTACGTGTACGGCGAGTCGGCGGGCTGTACGACGAAGGTGACCCGGGGGTCACGCGTGAGGTTCTTGTACTTCTGGCGGTCGACGGTCGTGGAGAACAGCACGTCGTCACCGTCGCGCTTCACCCACACCGGGGACGCCTGCGGGCTGCCGTCGGGCTGGAGGGTGGCGACGGTGATGAACACGGGGGAGTCGAGGAGCGCCTTGAGGCTGTCGGACAGTTCGGCGGGCATGGTGGCCTCTCTGCTGGTGTCGAGTTGGCTCCTGCACGGCAGTGGCCGTACGCGTACCCGATAGATACTGCGCCAACGCATCGGTCACCACGGGGATTTGCCCACTGCGCGTCGCTCGGCCGCTGCGAGCGGCTGCCGGGCCCGTTGACGGCGCGTCCGAGTCGGGGAGCCAGGGGCTCGTGGCGCGGTGGCGTGCGAGCCTGGCGCCCAGGAGGCATGGCATGATAGTTGATGCAACAACTAGATGATCGCAGGAGGTGGTCCCGGTGAGCAATGTGGAAACCGAACCCGCGGAGCTGAGGTGCGGTGCCCAGGTCGACGGTGGACAGGCCGCCGATGCGGCGTCCGGGGCCGAAGTGCTGACCGCCCGGGACGTACCACTCGGCGGGCCGCGCGCGATGCGCGTGCGGCGCACGCTGCCCCAACGGGCCCGGACCCTGATCGGAGCATGGTGCTTCGCCGATCACTACGGCCCCGTCGAGGTGGCCGCGGGGCACAGCATGGACGTCGCACCGCATCCGCACACCGGACTCCAGACAGTGAGCTGGCTGTTCAGCGGGGAGATCGAGCACCGCGACAGCCTGGGCACCCATGCGCTCATCCGGCCGGGCGAGATGAACCTCATGACGGGCGGATACGGCATCGCCCACTCGGAGGTCTCCACCCCGGCCACCACCGTGCTCCACGGCGTCCAGCTGTGGGTGGCACTGCCCGCGGAGCACCAAAACACCGAGCGCGACTTCCAGCACCACGTCCCCCAGCCCGTACGGGTCGACGGGGCCGAGATCAGGGTCTTCCTCGGGGCGCTCGCCGGGACCGTCTCACCGGTGCGGACCTTCACACCTCTCCTCGGCGCCGAGATCGTCCTCGAACCGGGTGCCACGGTCAGCCTCACGGTGGACACCGCCTTCGAGCACGGCCTCCTCGTCGACAGCGGTGACGTCCGGCTTTCAGGCACCCTGCTGCGCCCGGCCGAGCTGGGTTACGTGCCGACCGGTGCCGGTGCCCTGACGCTGGTGAACGAGTCGCAGGGCCCGGCGCGGACCGTTCTGCTGGGCGGCCCTCCCTTCGAGGAGGAGATCATCATGTGGTGGAACTTCATCGGCCGCAGCCATGAGGACATCGTCCGCGCCCGAGCGGACTGGGAGGCCGCCTCCGACCGCTTCGGCCAGGTCGAGGGCTATCCGGGCAACCGGCTTCCCGCACCGGCCCTGCCCAACGCCGTCCTCACACCACGCCGGAACCCTCCACGCGGCTGACCCTCGGTCCGAAGGGACGCGGGGTTCGAACGCACGACAGGAGCAGGACGACCCATGAGCGTCGCATCGCGGCGGTTCCCGACCGGTCCTCGTCCGCGTCCGTCCGGCGGGCGGCCCCGCTGCGCAGGCGATGTGGAGGTCCTCGACAGGTGGGGGCATCGAACCGCATGCGATTCGTGGCGCGGCTCGGTCGGTGGTTACAGTCGAACAGATCATGAACTGCGTGCGGCGGAACGCGCCGCGCGGAGCGTCGGGGGACGGGGAACGTATGGCGTGGGACGAGTGGGAGCAGTTGAAGGCCGAGGCGGCCGAGAAGCACGCGACGCAGTTGCAGCTCAACCAGTATCCCGCCGACGGCGGGGGAGGAGGGGGCGGACAAGGGGGCGA
>NZ_JARGEF010000362.1:0-5809 GCF_033794725.1 Streptomyces sp. ID05-39B
AAGCAACGACCACTCGCGATTCGTCAGATCCCCCCGACCCATGACCGAACCAACGAGCGACCAGTCAGAAGGTCACATGATCCGCCGGACAGTGCCTAGTCGGCATGGGCCGTTGCGGCCGGACCGCCCGGCACCGCATCGCACCGCACGGTACCCCGCCACCGGGGTCGCGGTGGCGGGGTACGGGCGTACGTTTCAGGCGGGCGAGCCGAGGAGGGGTGGCCGGGTCACCCGCAGGGTCAGGACGGGCAGCAGTTCGGCGACCCGGTGCGGACGGTGCGCGGCGATGCCGGGCGGTGCCGGAGCCAGCGGTACCAGCAGGTCGGTCGGCGCCGGATGGCCGGTGGTGCCGTCCGAGGCGTAGTCGCCGTGCAGCCACAGGGTGAGCATGTACAGGCTCGGAAGGGACAGCAGACGCGCCTGGTACGGCTGTGCCGTCGACTCGGACTGCTGCAGTGCCAGTTCGGTGGAGGCGAGGTACGGGCCCTCGAAGAAGTGCGAGAAGGCCCAGCCGTCCGGGGTCAGCCGGGTCTCGGCCGCGGCCAGCGCCCGGTCGCCGCAGCGGATCAGGAAGCGCCAGCCGGCCAGCCTGGTCGCGGACATCCCCTCGGGGGTGATCCGGTCCAGGACGTGCACGGGCAGCGGGAGTTCCGGGGTGACGGGTCCCTGCGCGGTGCGCAGGGAGGAAGTCCTCGCCTCGCGGACCGCGGTGGGGGAACCGAGTGCCGTGAGGACGGAGCGCAGGGCGGGCGCGGGAGCCGGGGGGACATGCAGCGGCATGGTGGGTCGCCTCTCATTCGACAGGCACGGTGGCACGAGGGCGTGGGTGGGGCGGACGGCGCTGTCAGCTCTCAGGGTGAGGTCGCAGAGGCAGGGGCCGGGGTCTGGGAAACAGGGGTGCGCCTGCGGCCTGCCGTCCGTCTCCTGGACGACGACTGGCTCCTTCGACCGCGGAGTGCCCACCTTCTCCGCCTTGTTCGCGGAGTTTATACGACACGTGTTCAGACTGTGTTTCGTCTAGCCGCTTCCCGGACACTCGGCAAGGTTCCATTCGGGCGGCGATACGCGTGAATCATCCCGATTCAGAGCGGCCCGCGGCTCGATGACCTCAGGATATGCGCGTGCGGCGGTCGGCCTATTCTCGTCGGCGTTTTTCACGAGATCCCGAGTTCGTGAATCTTCCCTTTGCTTCATGCCCGGCGAATGTGCCTCCGGTCACTTACGGACGCCTCGGTCAGAGTAGCGGGTGCCGTGCCGGGTAGGTGACGTTATCGATCGACGGGGCTGGGCATCATCCCCCCTGACCCCGGGAACACCGGCGGCCGGATCCTCGGACCGCCCACGCGAGGAGGGACGCCCGATGGGGGAGAAGGTCGTGGCAGGCGCGTTCGACCTGTCCGATCGTCAGCGCTACCGCGACAAGCTGCGACAGTGCCTGACGGTGCTGGAGCGGCTGCTGGCCCAGCAGCGTTTCGACCGCCCCAGGAATCTCATGGGGCTGGAGATCGAGCTGAATCTCGCGGGCGCCGACGGTCTGCCGAAAATGCTGAACGGGGAAGTGCTGGAGCGGATCGCCAGCCGAGATTTCCAAACAGAACTGGCCATGTTCAACCTGGAAGTCAACATAGCTCCACACCGGCTGGGCGGGCGAGTATTCGACCGGCTCGCGGAGGAACTCCGTACGTCGCTGGCATATGCCCACCGAAAGGCGGGAGAGGTCGACGCGGGAATCGTGATGATCGGTATTCTGCCGACTCTGGACCGTGACGACCTGGTCTCCTCCAACCTTTCCGACGTCGACCGCTACACCCTCCTCAACGATCAGATCGTGGCGGCACGCGGTGAGGAGTTCACCCTCGACATCGAGGGCGTCGAGCACCTTTCCTGCACGTCGAAGTCGATCGTCCCCGAGGCCGCGTGCACCTCCGTGCAGCTGCACCTCCAGGTGACGCCGGGTCGCTTCGCCGACGTCTGGAACGCCGCGCAGGCCGTCACCGCCGCCCAGATCGCCATCGGCGCCAACTCGCCGTTCCTCTTCGGCCGCGAACTGTGGCGTGAGTCCAGGCCTCCGCTGTTCCAGCAGGCCACCGACACGCGGCCGCCGGAACTTCAGGCGCAGGGCGTACGTCCGCGGACCTGGTTCGGCGAGCGATGGATCAGCTCCGCGTACGAGCTGTTCGAGGAGAACCTGCGTTACTTCCCCGCACTGCTGCCCATCTGCGACGACGAGGACCCGCAGGAGGCGCTGGCGGCGGGCGGCACCCCCAAGCTCGCCGAGCTGGTCCTGCACAACGGGACCGTCTACCGCTGGAACCGTCCCGTCTACGGCATCGCCGACGGCGTCCCGCACCTGCGCGTCGAGAACCGCGTCCTGCCCGCCGGCCCCACGGTCACCGACGTCGTCGCCAACGCGGCCTTCTACTACGGCGTGGTCCGCGCCCTGGCCGAGGAGTCACGGCCCGTATGGACGCGGCTGCCCTTCGAGACCGCCGCCGCCAACTTCGACGCCGCCTGCCGCTACGGCATCGACGCCCGCCTGCGGTGGCCCCGGCGCGGCCGGCTGGGCGGCGTGGCGGAGGTCGACGCGGTGAGCCTCGTACGCGACGAGTTGCTGCCGCTGGCCGAGGCCGGGCTGGATGCGTGGGGGGTGGAGCCGGCCGACCGCGATCTGTATCTGGGAGTCATCAAGGAGCGGTGCCGGCGCCGGACCAACGGAGCGAGCTGGCAGGTGGCGACCTTCCACCGCGCGCTGGAGGCCGGACTGCCGCGGGACGCGGCGCTGGCGGCGACGACCCGGCGGTACGCGGAACTGAGCCATCGGGGGGAGCCGGCGCACACCTGGCCGGTGGGGTTGCCGGAGCCTGTCCCCACGGGGTGAGAGCCACCGCGATCCCCTTCGTCCGGATCCTGCGGGCGGGGACCTCCGGGCGGAGAGGGGGTCGGCGCCGGTCGCATCGCACTGATCGGGCAAGCTGTGACGTCCGACGGTGGTGCTGCAGGTGTGAAGGTGGAGGCCCGCTAGGTGGCTGATTCTTTTCCGCAGGAGAAGTTCTCCCGACGGATCCTCCGGGACGAGACGCTGCTCGTCCTGGGTGTCTCGCTGGGTGCGAGCGGGGTGTCCGCCCTGATCAGTTTTCTCGGATCGGTCACGAAGCCGGGCGGCCTCAAGGACCAGGCGGCGACCCTCAACGCCTCGGCCGCGCCCGGCCGCCCCTGGCTGGATCTCGCCTGGCAGCTGTTCGGGATCGCCAGCTCGCTCGTGCCCGTCGCGCTGGTCGCGCACTTCCTGCTGCGCGAGGGGCGGGGCCTGCGCACCCTCGGCTTCGACCGCACCCGCCCCTGGTTCGACCTCGGCCGCGGTGCCGCGATCGCCGCGGTCATCGGCAGCTCCGGCATCGCCTTCTACCTCGCCGCCCGCGGCCTCGGCTTCAACCTCACGGTGGTCCCCGAGGCGCTGCCCGACGTGTGGTGGAAGTACCCGGTGCTGATCCTGTCCGCGCTCCAGAACGCGATCCTCGAAGAGGTCATCGTCGTCGGCTATCTGCTGCGCCGCCTCGGCCAGCTGGGCTGGACACCGGTCGGCGCGCTGATGGCCAGCTCCGTCCTGCGCGGCTCGTACCACCTCTACCAGGGCATCGGCGGCTTCATCGGCAACATGGTGATGGGCCTGGTGTTCGTCCACCTCTACCGGCGCTGGGGCCGGGTGGGGCCCCTGGTCGTCGCGCACTCCCTGCTCGACATCGGGGCCTTCGTCGGGTACGCGCTGCTGGCGGGCAAGGTCGACTGGCTGCCCACGGCGTGAGCACCGGCCGTACGTCCCCCTGCCCGGGGCCGGCTACGCGAGCAGGTCGCCCTCGATGACGGTGACCGCGCGGCCCTTCAACAGGGTGCGCCCGCCGCGTAGTTCGGTGCCGACGTGACCGGAGCGCGGTGAGGCCTGGAGGCCGGTCAGTTCGGTGCGGCCGAGGCGCTCCGACCAGAAGGGGGCCAGTGCCGTGTGGGCGCTGCCGGTGACCGGGTCCTCGTCGATGCCGACGTTCGGGAAGAAACAGCGGGAGACGAAGTCGTGGCCCAGACCGGGCTGCTCGGCGCGGGCGGTCGCGATGATGCCGCGCGCGGAGTGGGCGCACAGGGCCTGGTGGTCGGGGCGCAAACTCCGGACGGTCCTCTCGTCGGCGAGTTCGACCAGCAGGTCCCCGACGTTCGGGCCGGTGTCGAAGGCCGTGAGCGGTTCGGCGCCCAGAGCCTCGGCGACCCCCGCCGGGACGTCCACGCGCGTGAGCGGGGCGGTCGGGAAGTCCAGGGTGATCGAACCGTCCTCGGCGGGCGTCGCGACCAGCACCCCGCTGAGGGTCGCGAACCGCACGGACCCCGCGTGGGCGCCCGTGCTGTGCAGGACGTGCGCCGTGGCGAGCGTGGCGTGACCGCACATCGCCACCTCGGTGACGGGAGTGAACCAGCGCAGCGCCCAGTCGGCCTCGCCGCCGGCCGGCAGCGGGTGCGCGAACGCCGTCTCGGCGTGGTTGACCTCCAGGGCCACGTTCTGGAGCCGGTCGTCGCCCGGGAAGGCGTCGAGCAGCAGGACCCCGGCCGGGTTACCGGCGAAGGGACGGTCGGTGAAGGCATCGACGATTCGAATCCGCATGCGGCGACGGTAGGCGGTGGGAGCGGCGGCGGGCCAAGGCCAATCGGCGAGTCGTGGACCGGCCGGGAACCCGTCGCGCACGCCCGGACGTTGACCGCGGTGACGGCGGCCGGCCCGGCGGGCGCCGCGAGGAGAGGAAGACCTTCCCTGAACGGCTGCACGGCAAGGAGCGACGAGGGCACGGACGAGGGAACGCTCGTGCTGACCGGCGCGACCGGCTTCATCGGGTCCCGCGCGCTCGGCGCGCTGACGGACGGCGGGCGGGCAACACGCGTGCGCGCGCTGGTCCGCACGGTTGTCGAGGGCGGGGAGCGGGTCGGGTCCGTCGAGTGGGTGCGCGGCGACCTGACCGACCCGGACGCGGTGCGCGGTCTCTGCGAGGGCGCACGCGTGGTCGTCCATCTCGCCTCGTACATCGGCGGGGACGAGCGGCTGTGCGAGGCGGTCAACGTCGACGCCACCCGTGCGCTCATGGCCGAGGCCCGGCGGGCCGGCGTCCGCCGGGTGGTGCACCTTTCGACGGCCGCGGTGTACGGCGCAGGCCCGCACCGGGGCATCACCGTGGACGAGATACCCGCGGAGCCGGTCTCCGCCGTGAGCCGGACCCGGCTGGCCGGGGAGGCCTACGCGCGGGAGGCCGGCGCGGTCGTCCTGCGGCCGGGGCTGGTCCTCGGGGCCGGTGACCGCTGGACCGTGCCCGCCCTGCGGGAACTGGTCGAGCGGGTGCCGGCCGAGTGGGACGGCGGACGTGCCCTGCTGTCGCTGGTCGACGTCGGCGACCTCGGCCGCCTGATCGCCGCCGTCGCCACCGGTTCCCGGCGGGTGCCACCCGGCGTCCACCACGTGAGCCATCCCGACCCCGTGCGTGTCGGCGACCTCCTCGCGGTGCTGGCGCGGCACGGTGTGCTGCCACCCCGTCCGGAAGCCGACTGGCCGTGGCCCGTCTGCCTGGAGCGGCTGCGTTCCACCCCCGGCTTCGTGTCGGAACGCCAGTTCGACCTGATCGGCCGCGACCACTGGTACCGCGCCGAGGAGATCTGGGCACTGGCGGCGGAGCCGGCGGGCCCAGGCCCACTGAGCCGCCTCGCGGACGCGGCGGAGTGGTACCGGGAGCGGGTGGGGCGCAGCACGTGAGCCCCGGCCGGGGGTGAGCCGGGGGAGCTT
>NZ_JARGEF010000363.1:0-5793 GCF_033794725.1 Streptomyces sp. ID05-39B
CCCACCGCCGCCAACGGCACCGACACACCCCGCTCCCCCACACCCTCACCACTGCGCAGCACCCCGAGCATCTCCCGCAACTCGGTCAACGCCTGCCGCCCCATGTCCCCCACCAGCGCCGCATTACGCACCGCCTTCTCCGGATCCTTGCGCGCCACCGCCTGCAACGCCGCCGCGTGCACCACCATCAGACTCACCCGATGCGCGACCACGTCATGCATCTCCCGCGCGATCCGCGTCCGCTCCTCACCCCGCGCCCACTCCGCCCGCTCCTCGGCCCGCTCGGCCAACAACTGCAGCTCCCGCTCAAGACTGTCCGCCCGCTCCCGCAGACTCTCCATCAACCGCCGCCGCGCCCCCACATACAGGCCCAACAGCAACGGCGGCGCCGTCAGCCCCAGCGAAGTCGTGATCGCGGCGAACGGAATGAACCAGTCCCCCAGATCCAGATCCCCCCGCACCATGTCCTGCCGCACCCGCACGAACGTCACGATCAACGTCCCCACCAACTGCATCGCCGCCAGCGACCCGATGATCCGGCGCGGCAGCTCCGAGGCGGCGAGCGTGTACAGCCCGACGATCCCCATCAAGAAGCCCATCTGCGCCGGCGTGATGGCGATCGCCACCAGCACCACCGCGATCGGCCACTTCCGCCGCACCAGCAGCACGGACCCGGCCAGCAGACCGAACGCCATCCCCGCGGCCACCGGAACGCCCGCGTCCTGCGCGAACGGATACCCCTCCAGCGCACACTCCGCGGCGGACACCACCGCAAGACCGCTGTCGAACACCGCACTGCGGCGCCTCGCCCACCACCAAGGCCCTCCCCGAGCCAAGGCGTGCTCTTCCCCCGTCGTGGTCATACCTCCACCCTACGGTCGCCCGCCCCGCCTTTTCCGGTGAGTTTCAGCGACGGAGGACCACCGGACACCGTCGCATCCGGGGCGGCCCGTACGGCATAGTAGAAGGCGCCACTCGACAGCCCGGCCAAATGTCCGGTTTGGTCGTATATTCCCCTGTGGTGTAATTGGCAGCACTGTGGCTTTTGGTGCCATATGTCCGGGTTCGAGTCCTGGCGGGGGAGCCATGCTCGGTTCGGGCCCTGACTGCACCTGTCAGGGCCCACTCTCATGTCCGCCGGGAAACGCCCCGGTATCCTTCGGATGTCCCACCTCTCCACAGCCGAAGGGCAACTCCGTGAGCGCCATTCGCCCGGCAGCCGTCGTCGTTCTCGCAGCGGGTGAGGGCACCCGTATGAAGTCGGCCGTACCGAAGGTCCTGCACGACATCTGCGGCCGCAGCCTCGTGGGCCATGTGCTGGCCGCGTCCCGTGAGTTGGACCCCGAGAACCTGGTCGTCGTCGTCGGGCACGCGCGGGAGAAGGTCACCGCGCATCTCGCCGAGGTCGACCCCGCCGTACGGACGGCCGTGCAGGAGGAGCAGAACGGCACCGGGCATGCCGTGCGGATGGGTCTCGAGCAGCTCGGTGGGGCCGTGGACGGGACTGTCGTGGTCGTCTGCGGTGACACTCCGCTGCTGACGGGTGCGACGCTCGCGCGGCTGGCCGGCACGCACAGCGCCGACGGGAACGCCGTCACGGTGCTGACGGCCGAGGTGCCGGACGCGACCGGGTACGGGCGGATCGTGCGCGACGAGGCGTCGGGTGCGGTCACGGGGATCGTGGAACACAAGGACGCCTCGGATGCGCAGCGGGCGATCCGGGAGATCAATTCGGGTGTGTTCGCGTTCGACGGGCAGTTGCTGGCGAAGGCGTTGAAGCAGGTCCGTACGGACAACAGTCAGGGTGAGGAGTACCTGACCGATGTGCTGGGGATTCTGCGGGAGGCCGGTCATCGGGTGGGGGCTTCGGTGGCCGCCGACCACCGGGAGATCGCCGGGATCAACAACCGGGTGCAGTTGGCGCAGGCTCGGCGGATTTTGAACGACCGGTTGCTGACGGCCGCGATGCTGGCTGGTGTGACGGTCGTCGACCCGGCCACGACGTGGGTCGACGTCGCGGTGACGTTCGAGCAGGACGCGGTGGTGTTGCCGGGGACGCAGTTGCTGGGGGCGACGCGTCTGGGCGAGGGTGCCGTGGTGGGGCCGAACACGCGGCTGAAGGATACGACGGTGGGTGCGGGGGCCCGGGTGGACAATGCGGTGGCTGATGGGGCCGAGGTGGGTCCGCAGGCGTCCGTGGGGCCGTACGCGTATCTGCGGCCCGGTACACGGCTGGGTGTGAGGTCGAAGGTCGGCACGTATGTGGAGACGAAGAACGCCGTGATCGGTGAGGGTACGAAGGTGCCGCATCTGTCGTACGTCGGGGACGCGACGATCGGTGACTACTCCAACATCGGTGCGGCGAGTGTGTTCGTGAACTATGACGGAGAGCACAAGCACCACACGACCGTCGGCTCGCATTGCAAGACGGGTTCGGACAACATGTTTGTGGCTCCTGTCACGGTCGGGGACGGTGCGTACACCGCTGCCGGGTCCGTGATCACGAAGGATGTGCCGCCCGGTTCGCTGGCCGTGGCCCGTGGTCAGCAGCGGAATATCGAGGGTTGGGTGGCTCGTAAGCGTCCGGGGAGCGCGGCGGCGAAGGCCGCTGGGGCGGCTTCCCGTCAGGGCGACGGCGAGGACTGACCGGATTCGAGTGCGTCGTACACGGCGTACCGTGATAAGTGCACACCCGCACCCCCACCAGCTGAGACGGCCCCGTCGCGCCCAGCGGCGCGGGCTCTCGACAGCCGGCTGAGACACCTCTGAGGAGACAGTGCTGTGACCGGGATCAAGACGACCGGCGAGAAGAAGATGATGTTCTTCTCCGGCCGCGCCCACCCCGAGCTTGCCGAGGAGGTCGCCCACCAGCTGGGTGTCGGGGTCGTCCCGACGAAGGCCTTCGACTTCGCCAATGGTGAGATCTACGTCCGTTACGAGGAGTCGGCTCGTGGTGCGGACTGCTTCTTGATCCAGAGCCACACGGCTCCGATCAACAAGTGGATCATGGAACAGTTGATCATGATCGACGCGCTGAAGCGTGCGTCGGCGCGTTCGATCACGGTGATCGTGCCGTTCTACGGCTATGCGCGGCAGGACAAGAAGCACCGTGGCCGTGAGCCGATCTCGGCGCGGCTGATCGCGGACATGATGAAGACGGCGGGTGCGGACCGGATCCTCACCGTCGATCTGCACACGGATCAGATCCAGGGTTTCTTCGACGGTCCGGTGGATCATCTGTTCGCGCTGCCGCTGCTGGCGGACTATGTGGGCAGCAAGGTGGACCGTTCGAAGCTGACGGTCGTGTCTCCGGACGCCGGCCGGGTACGGGTCGCGGACCGCTGGTGCGACCGTCTGGGTGCGCCGCTGGCGATCGTGCACAAGCGTCGTGACAAGGATGTGGCGAACCAGGTGACGGTCCACGAGGTCGTGGGCGAGGTCAAGGGCCGGGTGTGTGTGCTGGTCGACGACATGATCGACACGGGTGGCACGATCTGTGCCGCGGCGGACGCGCTGTTCGCGCACGGTGCGGAGGACGTCATCGTGACGGCGACGCACGGTGTGCTGTCGGGTCCGGCGGCGGACCGTCTGAAGAACTCGAAGGTGAGTGAGTTCGTCTTCACGAACACGCTGCCGACTCCGGGTGAGCTGGAGGTCGACAAGATCACGGTGCTGTCGATCGCGCCGACGATCGCCAACGCGGTGCGTGAGGTGTTCGAGGACGGTTCGGTGACGAGCCTGTTCGACGAGCAGTAGGCGCAGGCGGCCTGCTGTTCGGGTTGACCGCCCGCGACCGGAGGTCGCTCAAGGTCAACTTTTCTGCGGCCTCCCTCGCCGAGTAGACTGCCCAGGTTGCTCGGCGAGGGAGGCCGTCCGCGTGTGTCACGTGGTCCGGCTGTCCGTTATCGACGCGCTCTTCGTAGCAGGCCGTTCGTGGCCGGGTGACTTTGTCCGTCGCTGTTTCTACGAGGAGTGATTTCCATGTCCGAGGTAAAGATCGCCGCTGAGTCGCGCACCGAGTTCGGCAAGGGTGCTGCCCGCCGTATCCGTCGTGACCACAAGGTTCCCGGTGTGCTGTACGGCCACGGTTCGGACCCGATCCACCTGACGCTGCCGGGTCACGAGCTGCTGCTGGCGCTGCGTACGCCGAACGTCCTGATCGCCCTGGACATCGACGGCGAGTCCAAGGAGCTGGCCATCCCGAAGTCCGTGCAGCGTGACCCGATCCGCGGTTCGCTCGAGCACGTCGACCTTCAGCTGGTCACGCGTGGCGAGAAGGTCAACGTCGAGATCTTCGTGCAGACCGAGGGCGAGCTGGCTCCCGGTGGCAACCTGCTGGAGCACGTCCTCAACGCGCTGCCGGTCGAGGCCGAGGCGACGCACATCCCCGAGTCCGTCACGGTGTCCGTCGAGGGCCTGACGGCCGGTGACTCGGTGCTCGCCAAGGACATCCCGCTGCCGTCGGGCACCAAGCTGGGCGTCGACGGTGACACCGTCGTCCTCCAGGTGCTGGCCGCGCAGGCGGAGGAGGCCGCGGCGGGCGAGGGCGATGAGGCTTCCGCGGAGGCCTGATCCTCACCGTCGTCGTTTGTTCGTCAGCCGCTGTTCCCTTGGGGGGCAGCGGCTGGCGCGTATCAAGGAGACATGGACGTGACGACCGACGCCAATGCCCCCTGGTTGATCGTGGGGTTGGGCAATCCGGGCCCGGAGTACGCGATGAACCGGCACAACGTGGGGTTCATGGTGGCCGATCTGCTGGCCGAGCGGATCGGGGGGAGGTTCAAGCGGGCGGGACGGGCGCAGGCTCAGGTCGTGGAGGGGCGGATCGGTCCGCCGGGGCCGGGGAGCCGTCGGGTGGTGCTGGCGAAGCCGATGTCGTTCATGAATCTGTCGGGCGGTCCGGTGAACGCGCTGCGGGAGTTCTACAAGGTGCCGGTGGCCCAGGTGGTGGCGGTCCATGACGAGCTGGACATCGACTACGGGGTGTTGCGGCTGAAGCTGGGTGGCGGGGACAACGGGCACAACGGTCTGAAGTCGATGACGAAGGCGTTCGGGGCGGAGTACCACCGGGTGCGGTTCGGGATCGGCCGGCCGCCGGGGCGGATGCCGGTGGCGGATTTCGTGCTGAAGGACTTCTCTGGGGCGGAGCGCAAGGAGCTGGACTACTTCGTGGACCGGGCGGCGGACGCGGTGGAGTGTCTGGTCATCGACGGGCTGGAGCGGGCGCAGGGGACGTACAACTCGTAGCCGGGGTGTGGGTCGCGGAAAGGTACGGACAACTCGCGACTTGTCACCCGCCGAGGTTGACGTGCCGTTCGGGCATGGCCAATGATCCCGGCCATGCCTGCCTCAGTCGTCGCCGCCACGTCCCATCGGGGTCCCCGCCGGGGTTCCTCGCGTCAGGTCTCGGTGGCCGTGTTGCGGTTCGGCCGGCTGGCGGCGATGTGGGTGGTGGCGCTGCTGATCCTGGTGGCGGGGGTGTGGGGGTCCTGGGGTACGGCGCAGCATGTGATGCTGACGAAGGGCCGGGAGCAGGGCACGATCGAGGTGGCGCGCTGCGGTGCGGACAGTTGTTCGGGGCCGTACGCGCCGTTGTCGTCGGGGTCGCAGGCGCGTGCGCGGGTGGTGATCGAGAAGACGGTTGCGGTGCGCGAGGGGCAGACGTACTCGGTGGTGGTCAAGCCGGGCGGTGACGAGGTCGTGCGGTCCGGTCCTGCCGGAGTGTTGTACGCGTGGGTGCCGATGGGCGGTGCGCTGCTGCTGGCGTCGGTGGTGGTCGCGGGTGGGCTGGGG
>NZ_JARGEF010000364.1:0-5792 GCF_033794725.1 Streptomyces sp. ID05-39B
ACCCTCGCCCTCGACCCGCTGCTGCCCGTCCGGCTCGTCGAGCGGCGCGGCGACTGGGGACACGTGCTGTGCTCCAACGGCTGGTCGGCCTGGGTGGACGGCCGCCACCTGGTCGCCGTGCCCCAGGACCCGCCCCTCTCCGGAGACCCCCTCACCACCGCCGCCGACCCCCGCCCCCTGCTCGGCCGCGCCGAACAGGCCCTCGCGCGCTACCGGGCCGCCGTCGAGGAACTCGCCGCGGGCGGCCTCGACGGCGAGACCTTCCGCCGCCGCACCCAGGGCCTGCGGATCGGCGTGGTCGTCGACGGCGAGTCCATGTGGCTCTACGACGCCGCCCAGGCCCGCTGGGCGTACGGCGACGGCTCCCGGCTGAGCACCTACGCGGCCGAAGGCCCGCCCGCCGCGGCCGAGGACGCCGCCGAGGACCTCGGACACGCCCCGACCCGGGTCGTGACGCCCGACGGTGAACCCCGGTGAGCCGTGAGACGAGCCTGTTCTCCGGCCGGCCCTCCGACCTGATCGGCCGGCAGGTGGCGGGCTACCGCATCGAACGGGAGATCGGACGAGGTGGCATGGCCGTCGTCTACCGCGCCCGGGACCTGCGCCTGGAGCGGACCGTAGCGCTCAAACTGCTCGCCCCCGAACTGGCCCGCAACGACACCTTCCGCAGACGCTTCACCCACGAGTCCCGGGTCGCCGCCGCGATCGACCACCCGCACATCGTGCCGGTCTTCGAGGCCGACGAGACCGACGGTCTGCTCTACATCGCCATGCGGTACGTCGCCGGCAGCGACCTGCGCCACCTCCTGGACGGCCGCGGACCGCTGCCGCCTGCCGCCGCCGTCCGCATCGCCGCGCAGGTCGCCTCCGCCCTCGACGCCGCCCACGAACACGGCCTGGTCCACCGCGACGTCAAGCCCGGCAACATCCTCGTCGACCGCGGCACCGACAGCGACCACCCCGAGCACGTCTACCTCACCGACTTCGGCCTGACGAAGAAGTCGCTGTCCCTCACCGGCTTCACCACCGTCGGCCAGTTCGTCGGCACCCTCGACTACGTCGCCCCCGAACAGATCTCCGGCCGCCCGGTCGACGGCCGCTGCGACGTGTACGGCCTGGCCTGCGTCGTCTACGAGACCCTTGCGGGCCACCCGCCGTTCCGCCGCGACGACGACATGGCCCTGCTCTGGGCCCACCAGTACGACGAACCGCCCCACCTCACCGCAACCCGCGCCGACCTGCCGCCCGCCGTCGACGAGGTGTTCGCGCAGGCCCTCGCCAAGACGCCGGACGCCCGCCACGCCACCTGCCTCACGTTCGTCGCCGCCCTGCGCACGGCCCTCCTGGGCGGACCGCCCGAACGGCACCCGCCGACGGAGGTGGACCACAGGATCGCGGCGGCGGACGAGGAACGGCCGAAGCCTCCGCCCCGCTGGGCGGCGCCGGTGTTCGAACCGCCGGGCGGTGCGGGCTGAATTCCGCCGGGTGGCGCGGGCTGAAGCGGCCTACCCGGTGCCGTCGCCCACCCTGCCCCGACCGGCCGTCCCCCGTGCCAGAAGCCCGCCCAGGAACCCGGCGACCAGCCCCCACAGCGCGGCCAGGCCCAGCGCCGGCCACACCCGGGGGCGCAGGAACAGGTCACCGCCGAGGCCCGCGCCGCCCAGGTCGCTGATGCCGAACAGGGTCAGGCCGTAGTGCGCGGAGACCCGGCCGACGAGGCAGATCATCAGCACCGTCAGCACCAGCGCCACCGCCATGTGCACCGCGTTGCGCCAGGCAGGGGTCCGGGCCGGGGAACGGGCCGCCATGACGAACGCCGCCGCCAGCAGCAGCACCGCGTCCACGGCGACGAGCCACCACACCCGGCTGTCCTGCTCGGCGAGCGTCCGCAGGTTCAGCGTGGCGGTCTCCGAGCCGCGCAGCACCTCGTCCAGCACTTGCGGCATCGGCAGCCCGAACGGCCCCTCCACCCGGCCCTCCCAGGTGGCGCCCAGCCCGAGGGTCAACGCGAGCCACACCAGGTTGGGCAGGCCGAGGAGCACCACCGCGAGGATCTGGGGGGCATGGCCGCGGGTCACCGCGGTCACGAGTGCGATGACGACACCCAGCGCGACGCACGCGAGCAGCAGCACGACCATCGCGTACGCCGCCGGCCGCACCGACTCCTGGAAGCGCAGCATCCGCGGCGGCAGCGGAGCCCCGCGGGAGACCAGCAGCGCCAGCACGAGCACACCGGCCAGCCACAACAGCCCGGACAGCAGCGTGAGCGGTACGTCGGTGGCGAAGCCTGCCCTCGGGGGCACACCGAACACCTCGCCGAGGTCGTCCAGCGTGTCGTCGCCCAGGGACACCGCGAACGTCTGGCGGGCGGCCAGGGCCAGGGCCAGCAGGCCGAGCAGCCACACCACGGCGATCCGGGCCGCCCAGCCGGCCAGCTCGGCAGCCGAGGCGACGGCCCGGTGCCGCAGTGGCCGCAGGAACCCGGCGGCCGTCACCAGGGCGCCGGCGAGCGTCACGGACAGCGGGATCACCGTGAGGCCCGCCCGTGTGTCGGCGATTCCCCCGGCGTTACCGGAGAGGTCGATCGAACCCCCGACGGCTGTGACGACGGTCGCCGCGACCACCCTCGGATAGGCCCCGTCGGGCAGATCGGCGGCGCCGGCCGCCCACAGCCCCAGCGCGGCCGTGATTCCCATGGCGATCAGCCCGGCCAGTGCCGTGGCGACCGCCCGCACCCAGCCGTGACGGGCCACCGCCTGGCCGGAGGAGAGGTTCGGGCTCACGCTCGCCACGCTAAGCAGCGCCCGGCCCGCACGCCTGCCGGGAGGGCCGTCCGCGCCCACGTGCGGGCGAAGTGTGACAAAAGCGTACATGATGGTTTTTATGGAGCAAGTGGCGCACGCGGTTGCCGTCAGGTGCGTCACGGGAGACCCACCCCGGGAGTGCTCGTGAGTGTCGAACCGCCCTCGTCCGGCCGTCCCACCGGACCGCCCTCAGGGCCACTGTCGGGCCCCTCTCAGCCACCCTCGGGACCGCCCACCCCACCTCCGGACGGGCCCTCGGGCGGCGCGGCCTCGCCGGGCGGCGCGCACGGACCGCACCGGCCGTGGTGGCGGTCCGCACCCCGTATCGCGCTGCTCACCACCGCCCTCCTCGTCGCCGTGGCCGTCGTGCTCGTCCTGACGACCCGCTCCGGCGGCGGCGGTTCCGGCGGCGACAGCGAGGTCTTCCTCCAGGCCGCGGGAAAGACAGGCCCGGACCCCTTCACCGAGTCCACCGCCACCGACGCCTCGGTCCCGCCCGCCTCCACCGCCCCGGCGACACCCTCCGCACCCGCCAACGCCGTACGGGGCGTCGACGGCGGCGCGCCCGGACTCTACGGCGGCACCCAGGACGTCGCCGCCTGCGACGTGGAGAAACAGATCAAGGCACTCGGGGCGGACCCCGCCAAGAACCGGGCGTTCGCCTCCGTCCCCGGCATCGACCCCGCCGAGGTCCCCGCCCACCTGCGCTCCCTCACTCCGGTGCAGCTGCGCATGGACACCCGCGTCACCAACCACGGCTACCGCGACGGCGCCGCCACCCCCTACCAGGCCGTCCTCCAGTCCGGCACCGCCGTCCTCGTCGACGGCCACGGAGTGCCCCGCGTGCGCTGCGCCTGCGGCAACCCGCTCACCCCGCCCGTCGCGCAGCAGACCACCCCGAAGCGCACCGGCGACTTCTGGCCGTCCTACCACCCCTCCGACGTCGTCGTGGTCACCCCGTCCCGGACCGTGATCAACGCCTTCGTCCTCTACGACCCCGACGACGACCGCTGGTTCGCCCGGCACCGCGGCGACACCGGCGGCAAGGACCGGCCCACCAAGCCCCCGGTGACCCCGCCGAAACCGTCCGCGAGCGTCTCCTCGCCCACCGAGCCGTCGACCACCGGGCCCACCGCGCCGTCGACCTCCCACAGCCCCGGCCGGCCGGATTCGACCAGCCCCGCGCCGCCCACCGGCTCCGAGGAGCCGCCCCCGTCGCCGGAGCCGTCGAGCGCACCGCCGACGGAGGACGAGACACCCTCCGACGCCACCGACACCACCTCCCGGTCCGAGCCGGCCTCGCCCCCCTCTCGGTCCGCCGGCAGCCCACCCGTACTGTGAGACAGCCCATGCCGACCGGGCCGCGGGCGGGGGACTGCGCGGCCCGGAACGGGGTAGCAGCATGGGTGCAGCAGCGTCCGGCCAGTCCGGCCTCCGAGAGAGAACAGCATGATCAAGCACCTGGGCGGGGCAGCGATACCGGCCGGTTTCGACGTACCCGTGGAACCGCTCCGCCGAACGGCGCACTACACCGGGGAAGCCGGTTCCATCGCCGAGGCCCGCGACTTCGCCGCACACTTCGTCGACCAGCTCAGGACGGAGTGGTGCGCCCGCATGGACGACCGCTTCAGCGACGACGTCATGCTCGTCGTCAGCGAGCTGATCACCAACGCCGACCGGCACAGCAACGGCCCGTACATCCTGGAACTCGAGGGCACCGACACCTCGGTGACGGTCGCCGTGTACGACAGCAGCGACGCCCTGCCCCTGCGGTTCCCCAAGGACCCCCGGCGCATCGGGCGGCACGGCCTGGAGATCGTGCACGCCCTCGCCGCGGAGGTCACCGCCGAACGCATCCCGGTCGGCAAACGCGTCCGTGCCGTCCTCGGGCTCGCCGCCGGCTGAGCCGCCCCGCCGGGGATGCCCTCAGGCGCAGCCGAGCTCCCCCAGCATCCCCTCGCGCAACCGCACGATGATCCGCTTGATCAGCCGGGAGACGTGCATCTGGGAGCAGCCGAGCCGCTCACCGATCTCCGCCTGGGTGGCCTCCTCCACGAACCGCATATGGAGGATCTGCCGGTCGCGCTCACTCAGCTCCGCCATCAGCGGGGCCAGCGAGTGGAAGTCCTCCACGAGCCGCAGCCCGTCCTCCTCCACGCCGATGAAGTCGGCCAGCACCGCCTCGCCACCCTCCGGGCCGTCGCCGGTGAGGGCGGCGTCCAGCGAGGAGGAGTTGTAGCCGTTGGACGCGATCTGCGCCTCGATCACCTCGCGCTCCGCGAGGTTCATCAGCGTGGCCAGTTCCGCGACCGTCGGCTCCCGGTCCAGGCGGCTGGCGAGTTCGTCGCGCGCCTTGGCCAGTTCCACCCGCAGCTCCTGGAGCCGCCGCGGCACGTGCACGGCCCAGGTCGTGTCCCGGAAGAAGCGCTTGATCTCGCCCACGATGTAGGGCAGCGCGAAGGAGGTGAACTCGACCTCGCGTGAGATCTCGAACCGGTCGATGGCCTTGATCAGGCCGATCATCCCGGTCTGGACGATGTCCTCCATGTCGTCGCCGCGGCCCCGGAACCGTCCGGCCGCGAACCGTACGAGCGACATGTTCATCTCGATGAGGGTGTTGCGCGCGTACTGGTACTCGTGCGTCCCCTCGTCCAGCTCCGTCAGCCGCCTGAAGAACTGACGCGACAGCTCTCGCGCGTCGCGGGGCGCCACGCGCCGGGGATCCTCGACCCCCGGCAGCGGCGCGCCGGCCGTGCTGGTCCCGGCGGTGTCCTCGACGACCTGTGCCTGCGACCCGATCACGGCGGTGTGCATTACCTCTCCCAGAAAGTCACGGTTCGACGTCTGCTGTACCCGGTCCGTGAGCGGACCCGAATGATGCAGGCCCGCTCATCAGGCGAATACCCCGAGTCGGCGAACACATGCCCACCGAAGCGTCACCGATGACGATCCGGCTCAGCCGTCCGTGCGCTCGGCCATGATCAGCTC
>NZ_JARGEF010000365.1:0-5696 GCF_033794725.1 Streptomyces sp. ID05-39B
ACTCCACGGGCGGATCCTCACACGCCGGCACGGGCCGACCAAAGCGGCAACATCGCGCCAGTTATCAAACGCCCTGGCCAGGACAAAACGCTCTTTGAGCGCTTGGCCGCAGGTTCGGGTCCTGCCGGGGGCGCAAGTCTCCGCCCTCCCTTCGGGAGGGCATTTCTACGGGGCAGCACCGGCACGCTGTTCCCGGCCCATTCGGCCACCTGGGCGGGTGGAATTCCGTCGTGGAGACACGTCGCGAGCACTTCGTGAGGCGCGTGACGGTCAGCGTGAGAACTGCGGGCGGGGTGGTCAGGCCCGGGGGCTGGAGCAGCGGGACGGCGAGTGGCTCCTCAAGCAGGGGTACCGCAGGGTCTGCCTGGCGTTGACAGACGCCGTCCACGGCGCGGCCGGCATGCGCACCCCCGTCCAGGACACGCCCACTCGCAAGCGCGACGAAATCGACGTCAGGCGGAGCGCCGTTCCGGGGGAGCGATCAGCACGCCGGACCGCCCCTCGATCAGCGTGTGGACAACCGGCGCTCGTAGGAAGGTTCGGCGGTCTGGCCGGTTCCTGGGCGCTTCCGTAGCATGATCCGCTCTTGCCGACCCACAGAAAGCCACGCGATGCGCTTATACCGAAGAATACTGGCCGTACTCTTCACAGCCGGGCTGTTCGCCGTCGGCCTTGGGAAGATCGCCCCGCCCGCCGCCGCGGCGGAGGAGTGTCCCGCCGACCGCCTGTGCCTGTACTCCAGCACGGAGCTCAGAGGACTGAAGTTCGCTGCGGCGAGTACGAAGGCCTGCTTCTGGCTGGGTCGGTACGGCCTGGGCGAGGGCACCAATGGTGTCAATTCGTACGTGAACAATCTTGCCGTCACTGCGCAGGTGTACCAGTTCGACACAGGCCTGGACACCAGCTCGGCCGACTACACCCTGCGCGGCAGCATCCGGGCCGGAGGTGCCAGCAGCAACACCGGCGCCGTGGACGCCGGCTCCCCCTGGCACCGGTTGGACAAGGTCTGCACGGGCGGCGCCGACCCCATGACGACCCCCGCCTTCGTCTTCGGAGCGGAGTACGACGCTGATCCCCTGAGGTACGCCGACGTCCCAGGAACGAAACTGGAGTTCGACGCCGCGCAGGGCCAGTCGTCCTACCTGTGGACTCGCAACGTCTCGGTCGGCAACGTCTCCGCGCTGGGCGACCACAAGAACATCGGTGTCACCACCGCGATCCGCTGCATGTACGCGGACGGTCGTGCCCTTCCCGCCGACAGGGAGTCGGGAGCCTACTGGGCCGCGAACCTCGTGCCACCCGGCGAAACCGTCCTGGCGCCGTCGGTGCGTTGGACGTTCGTCGCGCCGACAGCGGACCGGTACCGGTGCCGGGTCTCCGTGCTCGGCTACGCGACGTGGATCGGGGCGGGCAACTCGGTGGCCATGCAGGTCGAGCCGGGGGCGGAGCTGGCCCGAGCCGTCCACGGCGGCATGTCGCGGTGGACCTTGGCCGACGCGGTGGAGCCGGCCGCGCTCGCGCCCGGCAGCACGAAGAGCTTCCTCGATCATGTGTATGTTCCGCAGGGCACGGCGCGCATCGCCATCGTCATGGACGCCAACATGACGAGCTGCAACAACGACAAGGACGGGGTCACGCCCAACTACGGCATCGACGCGTGCGCCGGCGCGGGAGACCCCACCGCGCACCACACGGACGCCGCCACCTGGATCGAGGCGCAGCCGGTCAGAGCCGACGGATCCACGTGCGGCACCCCGTTGACGAGCGCCGTGGCCGAATGGCACATCACCGAACGCAAGCACCACCAGACCGCTACCAATGCCTTGTATCTCGGCACGTCTCAGCTGGGCGCATGCGACAGGGTGCGCGTCGTCCTGAAGGTGTCGAACACCGCCGGCAACCGCCTGCAGGTCCATTCCGGATACGCCTCGCAACGTATCGCCAAGACGCACTCAACGGCCTTCACGTACTAGCCCATAGGGCCGAACCCGCACCCCGCCCCTTCCCAGCACCGCGACCGCCGCCGTGTGGGCGCCCTCGACCCTCAGATCCGCGAGGCTCACCTCGGGGCGGGGGCCGAGTTGTCGCGGCCAGTCGAGGACCGTCGGTGCGGTGTCCGGGGCGGACATCTCCAGCCCCCGCAACGGCACATGGAGGCCCACGCCGAGGGCCTTCAGTACGGCCTCCTTGCGGGTCCAGGTGCGCAGGAAGGCGGTACGGCGTCCGGCGGCCGGGCCGGCGTACAGCGCGCTCAGTTCGGTGTCGCCGAGTGCCGTGCGCGCCGCCGCGTCGACGTCGAGGGCGATCGCGTCGTCCTCGACGTCCAGGCCGACGGCGGCGCCCCGGCAGACCGCGACCCCCACCACATCCCCGCTGTGGGTGACGGAGAAGTCGACGTCCGCGTACGGCGACCGCTCGGGCACCGCCAGTGTGACCTTGCCGTGCGGACCGCCGCAGCGCGGGCACACCCTGCGCAGGGGCACGTCGGCGGGAGGAAGCCCGAGCAACTCGCCCAGGGCGAGGCGGCTGAGTGCGCAGCCGACCAGGAAGCGGGCCTTGTCGGCAGGGCGGGCGGTGACTTCGTAGCGGGCTCGCTCCACCGCGTCGAGCAGGTCGAGCAGCCCCGGCCGGGCGTCACCCGACCGCGCCCACCGCACCAGCACCTCGTGCTCCGTCACGGTCCCTCATCCTGATCCGCCGACCGGCCCACGCCCTGAACTCCTGCCCGCCCCACACGAGCAACGCGTACAGCGACAGCCACTGCCACAGCGACAGCGACAGCGACAGCGACAGCGACAGCGACAGCGACAGCGACAACATCGACGAAAGCAGACGGATGCGCCTGCACACACAGGAGTGGGGGGCGGGGGACCGTCTCGCCGTCCTCGTCCACGGCATCATGACCGACGACCGCACCTGGCACGAGCTGACGCCTGTGCTCACCGGGCTGGGCTATCGCGTGCTCGCCGTGGATCTGCGGGGTCACGGCGCCGGCGCGCGCGGGGCGTACGCGCCCGCGCTCTTCGCCGAGGATCTCCTGGACACGCTGGCGCGCCGGCCCGAGCTGGTGCTGGGCCACTCGCTGGGCGCGCTCGCCCTCGCTCTCGCAGTGGAGGAACTGGCCCCGGCCCGCGCGGTCCACTCGGAGCCGGCCTGGCGGCTGAGCAGCTCGGCGGGCGGGCCCGACCCGGCCTACTTCACGCTCTTCAAGCGCTCGCCCGACCTGCTGACCAGCTTCTCCCGGCCGCTGGACGCCGCCGAGGGCGGCCGACGGCTCGCGGTCGAGCGGCAGGCTCTGGACGCCTGGGACGAGCACCGCCCTCGCCCTCTCCGCGCACCGCCTCGTCGACCACACGCCGGAGTGGGCCGTCGTGCCCTCGCTGGTCCAGGTGCCGGACCCGAGCACGCTCGTCAGCGCGCAGGGGCGGGAGGAACTCGTGCGACGGGGCTTCGAGGTGCGTACGGTGCCCGACGCACCGCACGCGATCCACCGGGACCGATTCGACGCGTTCGTCGAATCCCTCTCGAGTTGGCTGTGAAATCCCTGCGGCGGGGAATCGACGCACCTCACACCCCAGGCCCCACCCTCCCGCAATCACGTCATTCCTGGAATCGGCCGGAATCAGTGCACCGCACGCAGCATGCGCGTCACATTGATTTTCGTCGGCGAAAGACCGAGTTCCACGCTCTGCATCATCCGCTCGCCGTTCAGCCGGCCATAGGCGAGCAGATCGACGTTGGCCAGACTGAATTCCGGCCAGGTGTGAATGCTCAGGTGCGATGCCGAAAGCAGCAGAATGGCAGTGACGGCGCCATTGGGGAAAACGTGCGAGGCCTCACCCAGTACCTGGGCGTTTCCCTTCTCGGCGGCCGTGCGCAGCACCTGGAGGAGGCGCTCCTGGTCGGTCAGGATGCTGTGGTCGCTCACCCACACGTCTACGGCGTAGGAGCACAAATCGTCGACGTTTATACCCTCGGTGGCGAGGCTGGCGGAGTTGGTCATGGGGAACCGGGGGTCGCTTTCCGCTGCCCCCGTCTCCTTTCGCATAGAGGTGCGCTGGTCCGCGCGTCCGAAGGGGAAGGTACCGAGGTCGAAAAACGACGCTCGATGCGGTCCAGCGTAGCATCCGGGGCGCTCTACGGCTCGCGCACGCACGCTGTCAAGGGATACGACACCTTCCCCATCTCCGCCTCTCGGATATCCGGAAAACATTTCGGCGGACGCCTCGAAAAAGCCTTTTCTGTTTCGCCGGCACCTTTCCGCATTCTCTGTTCCGTGGGCGCGTCCGGGCGACGCCGTGCCAGCCCGTATACTCGATAGTCCTGGAATCCATCGGCCCGCCCGGAGCAGCTTTGTGAAAAACGCGCCTCGACACCGTCGGAGTACCCCCGCCGATCGAGTGCTCACGGAAGTCGCGGACGCCGTCAGGCTTCAGGAGGGCCCGCCCGGAGTGCGCTCCGTGCTGCGCGCCCTGCGTCGCCTGGCCCCCGCCTCGACCAGGGACATCAGCCGGGCCACCGGCCTGCCCGTCCCGATCGTCGCCGCGCTGGGCAACGAGCTGCGCCGGCGCGACCTGCTCACCAAGGAGCGGCCCTCCCGGCTGACCCCGGCCGGCCTGGACGTCGTGGCCGAGCTGGGCATGGACCTCACGCTCGACGCGACCTGCACCACCTGCGAAGGCCGCGAACTGGTCATCCCCGATGTGCTGGACGAGGCGGTCCGGCGGCTGGGCGACCTGATGGAGTCGGGGCCGGCCGCCGACATGTCGATCGACCAGTCGCACTGCACGCCCGAGACCAAGGTGCGCCGCGTCCTGGCGCTGCTGGCGGCGGGCTCGCTGCCGGGCGGCAATCTGCTGCTGATCGGCGACGACGACCTCGTCTCCCTGGCCGTCGCCGTCGTCGGGGACGTCCTCGGTTCCCCGATCGTCGAGCGGGTGACCGTCGTCGACATCTCCCCCGAGATCCTCGGCTACATCCGGAAGGTGTCGGCCGGTCTCGGCACCCGGGTCGAGACCGTCGAGCACGACCTGCGCCAGCCGCTGCCCGCCGAGCTGCACAGCGGTTTCGACGTCGCGATGACCGACCCGCCCTACACCGCGGAGGGTGCCCGGCTGTTCCTCTCGCGTGCCGTGGAGGGTCTGCGTCCGGGCCCCTCGCACAGCATCTTCTTCTCCTTCGGCGGCAAGAGCCCGGACGAGATGCTGGAGGTCCAGCGGGAGATCATGGCGCTCGGCCTGGTCACCAACGGCTACATCCGCAACTTCAACGAGTACCGCGGCAGCGGCATCCTCGGCGGGGTCGGCTTCTTCCAGCACCTCCTCACCACCACCTCGACCGCCTCCCGGCAGGGTGATTTCGAGGGCCCCCTCTACACGGGCGACAAGCGGACCCGGCAGCGCGAGTACACGTGCGCGGCCTGCGACGCACAGGTGCGCGTCGGTCCCGGCGCCCGGTGGACGTCGGTCGCCGCCCTGCGCGACGAAGGCTGCCCCCAGTGCGGCAAGGGTCCCTTCCGCCCCGGCCGCCTGGTCGCCGTGGACGAGCCGCCGACCACCCTGGCGATCACGGTGGACGAGCCGGCCCCCGTACCGGCGCCAGTACCGGCACCGGCACCCCTGTCCCTTATACACATTTCCGAGCCCCCGAGACAGGCAAAAACACCGTATCCCCTTTTTTTTTTGAAAAAAAAAAAA
>NZ_JARGEF010000366.1:0-5673 GCF_033794725.1 Streptomyces sp. ID05-39B
CCACCCGTTACGACAAGAGGGCCTACGTCTTCCACGGCACCGTCACCACCGCGGCGATCCGACTCTGGCTCCGACAGTGATCCGCCGGACAGAACCTAGACGTCCCCGCCCGTCTTGCGGGTGTGCAACTGCCGTGCCACTTCCGCGATCGAGCCCGAAAGAGACGGGTACACCGTGAAGGCCTTCGCGATCTGTTCGACCGTCAGATTGTTGTCGACGGCGATCGAGATGGGGTGGATCAGCTCCGAGGCGCGCGGCGCCACGACGACACCGCCGACGACGATCTCCGTACCCGGCCGGCAGAAGATCTTGACGAAACCGTCGCGGATGCCCTGCATCTTGGCGCGCGGGTTGCGCAGCAGCGGCAGTTTCACCACGCGGGCGTCGATCTTGCCGCCGTCGACATCGGCCTGCGAGTAGCCGACGGTGGCGATCTCGGGGTCGGTGAAGACGTTGGAGGAGACGGTCTTCAGGTTGAGCGGGGCCACCGCGTCGCCGAGGAAGTGGTACATGGCGATACGGCCCTGCATGGCGGCGACGGAGGCGAGGGCGAAGACGCCGGTCACGTCACCGGCCGCGTACACGCCGGGGGCGGTGGTGCGGGAGACCCGGTCGGTCCAGATGTGACCGGACTCGCGGACCTTGACGCCCGCCTCCTCCAGGCCGAGGCCCGCGCTGTTGGGGATGGCGCCGACGGCCATCAGGCAGTGCGAGCCGGTGATGACCCGGCCGTCGGCGAGGGTGACCTCGACGCGGTCGCCGACACGCTTGGCGGACTGGGCGCGGGAGCGGGCCATCACGTTCATGCCGCGGCGGCGGAAGACGTCCTCCAGGACGGCGGCGGCGTCCGGGTCCTCGCCGGGCAGCACGCGGTCGCGGGAGGAGACGAGGGTGACCTTGGAGCCGAGGGCCTGGTAGGCACCGGCGAACTCGGCGCCGGTGACACCGGAGCCGACCACGATGAGTTCCTCGGGCAGTTCGCGCAGGTCGTAGACCTGGGTCCAGTTGAAGATGCGCTCGCCGTCGGGCTGGGCGTCGGGCAGTTCACGGGGGTGACCGCCGGTGGCGAGGAGGACGGCGTCGGCGGTGAGGGTCTCCTCGGTGCCCCCAGCAGCGGTGACGACGACCTGGCGGGAGCCGTCGAGGGCCTGCATGCCGTTGAGCCGGGCGCGCCCGCGCAGGACGCGGGCGCCGGCCCGGGTGACGGAGGCGGTGATGTCGTGGGACTGGGCGAGGGCGAGCCGCTTGACGCGCCGGTTGACCTTGTCGAGGTCCACGCCGACCACCCGGGCCGCCCGCTCCATCGGCGGGGTGTCGTCGGCGACGATGATGCCCAGTTCCTCGTAGGACGAGTCGAAGGTGGTCATCACCTCCGCCGTGGCGATCAGGGTCTTCGACGGCACGCAGTCGGTCAGCACCGACGCCCCGCCCAGACCGTCGCAGTCGACGACGGTCACCTCCGCGCCGAGCTGGGCGGCCACCAGGGCCGCCTCGTATCCGCCGGGTCCGCCACCGATGATCACGATCCGAGTCACGTACTCCATTCTCCCGCACGAACCGAGGTGCTACTTCCCCGGGGGCCGAGCGGCGGTACGCCCGTGGTCCCCGGGACCCCGGAAGACAGCGGTGACGTGCGCACCGGCTGCCGTAGTCTCGTCGCATGTCGCTCTACGCCGCCTACGCCGGCAACCTCGACGCGCGGCTGATGTCCCGCCGCGCTCCGCACTCGCCGTTGCGCGCCACCGGCTGGCTCAACGGGTGGCGGCTGACGTTCGGGGGCGAGCAACTGGGCTGGGAGGGCGCGCTCGCGACGATCGTGGAGGACCCCCTCTCCCAGGTCTTCGTCGCGCTGTACGACCTGGCGCCGCCGGACGAGGAGTCGCTGGACCGGTGGGAGGGCGTGGGCCTCGGCATCTACCGCCGGATGCGGGTGCGGGTGCACACCCTGGACGGCGAGGAACAGAGCTGGGTGTACGTCCTCGACGGCTACGAGGGCGGCCTGCCCTCCGCCCGCTACCTGGGCGAGGTCGCCGACGCGGCGGAGTCCGCGGGGGCGCCGCACGACTACGTGATGGAGCTGCGCAAGCGCCCCTGCTGAGCGCCTCGTCCCCTTCTTCGTCGGAAACGACAAGACAACGATCGTCATCCCGTGGGCTCTGTCATCTACGCGCGTAGGCCCGGACCGGCTACCCTCATCGCGTGAACGCATCTCTTCTCCCGGACGACATCCAGGGCGACCCCCACGCCGCCGCCGACGCCGCAGCCGCGCGCCTGAGCGAACTGACGGGCGCCGAGACCCATGACGTGGCCCTCGTGATGGGCTCCGGCTGGGCACCGGCCGCGGACGCCCTGGGCGTCCCCGACGCCGAGTTCCCGGTCACCGAGCTGCCCGGCTTCCCGCCGCCGGCCGTCGAGGGCCACGGCGGCACGATCCGCTCGTACCGGATCGGCGAGAAGCGCGCCCTGGTGTTCCTCGGCCGCACGCACTACTACGAGGGCCGCGGGGTGGCCGCGGTCGCCCACGGCGTCCGTACGGCGGTGGCGGCCGGCAGCAAGACGATCGTGCTGACCAACGGCTGCGGAGGGCTTCGCGAAGGCATGCGGCCCGGTCAGCCGGTGCTGATCAGCGACCACATCAACCTCACGGCGACCTCCCCGATCGTCGGCGCGAACTTCGTCGACCTGACCGACCTGTACTCGCCGCGGCTGCGCGCGCTGTGCAAGGAGATCGACTCCACGCTGGAGGAGGGCGTCTACGCCCAGTTCCCCGGCCCGCACTACGAGACGCCCGCG
This sequence comes from Streptomyces sp. ID05-39B, assembly GCF_033794725.1. Lineage (NCBI taxonomy): Bacteria > Bacillati > Actinomycetota > Actinomycetes > Kitasatosporales > Streptomycetaceae > Streptomyces > Streptomyces sp. ID05-39B. The sequence goes on from NZ_JARGEF010000366.1 coordinate 2,794, forward strand.
GAGATCCGCATGGCCCGCGTGATCGGCGCGGACCTGGTCGGCATGTCGACCGTGCTGGAGGCCATCGCGGCGCGGGAGGCCGGCGCCGAGGTGCTGGGCCTCTCGCTCGTGACGAACCTCGCGGCGGGGATGACCGGCGAGCCGCTGAACCACGAGGAGGTCCTCCAGGCCGGCCGCGACTCCGCGACCCGCATGGGCGCCCTCCTCACCCAGGTCCTGTCCCGCCTGTAGGGACCACAGCCCCCGGACCCCGGGGCCTGTGCCCAGCCCGTCCGGGCACCCCCCTTTGGGGGAGTTCGAGGACGAGGCCCGTTCAGGGCCGACAGGGGGGTCTGGGGGCGCAAGCCCTCGGGTTCGGGACGGGAAGGGGCGGCGGGGGCGCGACACACCCACGTACGACTCGAGAGGTTGACCACCCGTGCACGACGACCTGATCGCTCGCGCCCGCACCTGGCTCGCCGAGGACCCCGACCCGGAGACCCGCGACGAACTCGCCGCCCTCCTCGACGCCGGGGACGTCACCGGACTCGCCGCCCGCTTCGCCGGCACGCTCCAGTTCGGCACCGCCGGCCTGCGGGGCGAGCTCGGCGCGGGCCCCATGCGCATGAACCGCGCCGTCGTCATCCGCGCCGCCGCCGGCCTCGCCGCGTACCTGCGCGGCCAGGGCAACGGCGACGGCCTGGTCGTCATCGGCTACGACGCCCGCCACAAGTCGGAGGCGTTCGCCCGCGACACGGCCGCCGTGATGACGGGCGCGGGCCTGCGCGCGGCCGTCCTGCCCCGCCCGCTGCCGACGCCCGTCCTGGCGTACGCCATAAGGCATCTGGGCGCGGTGGCCGGCGTCGAGGTCACGGCCAGCCACAACCCGCCCCGCGACAACGGCTACAAGGTCTATCTGGGCGACGGTTCGCAGATCGTGCCGCCCGCCGACGCGGAGATCGCCGCCGAGATCGACGCGATCCGCTCCCTGAACGACGTACCGCGCCCGGACGGCGGCTGGGAGGTCCTGGACGACTCGGTCCTCGACGCCTACCTGGCCCGTACGGACGCGGTCCTGTCGGCCGGCTCCCCCCGCACCGCGCGCACCGTCTACACGGCGATGCACGGCGTCGGCAAGGACGTGCTGCTGGCCGCCTTCGCCCGCGCCGGGTTCCCCGAGCCGGTGCTGGTCGCCGAGCAGGCCGAGCCCGATCCGGAGTTCCCGACGGTCGCGTTCCCCAACCCGGAGGAGCCCGGCGCGATGGACCTCGCGTTCGCGAAGGCCCGCGAGACGGACCCCGACCTGGTCATCGCCAACGACCCGGACGCCGACCGGTGCGCGGTGGCCGTCCGGGACGGCGAGCGGTGGCGGATGCTGCGCGGCGACGAGGTGGGCTCCCTGCTCGCCGCCCATTTGGTGAGCCGTGGAGCGCGCGGCACGTTCGCCGAGTCGATCGTCTCGTCCTCCCTCCTCGGCCGGATCGCCGAGAAGGCCGGGCTGCCGTACGAGGAGACCCTGACCGGCTTCAAGTGGATCGCCCGCGTCGACGGCCTGCGCTACGGCTACGAGGAGGCCCTCGGCTACTGCGTCGACCCGCAGGGGGTGCGCGACAAGGACGGCATCACCGCCGCCCTCCTCGTCACCGAGCTGGCGTCCGAGCTGAAGGAGCGGGGCCGCACGCTGCTCGATCTGCTCGACGACCTCGCCGTCGAGCACGGGCTGCACGCCACCGACCAGCTGTCGGTGCGGGTGGAGGACCTGACGGTCATCGCCCGTGCGATGGAGCGGCTGCGCGAGCGGCCCCCGACCGAGCTGGCCGGGCTGGCGATCATCCGCGCCGAGGACCTGTCCAAGGGCACGGACAGGCTGCCGCCCACCGACGGGCTGCGCTACACGCTCGACGGCGCCCGGGTGGTCGTACGGCCGAGCGGTACCGAGCCGAAGCTGAAGTGCTACCTGGAGGTCGTGGTGCCGGTCGGCTCGCCCGACGGTCTCCCGGCGGCGCACGCCCGCGCGGCGGAGCTGCTCGCGGCCGTGAAGCGGGACCTGTCGGCGGCGGCCGGCATCTGAGCCGTGGGTGTGGGGGCGCCGCCGGTCGGCGGCACCCCCACACCGGCCCCTCCAGGCACTGGCTCCTGGCTCCCGCCCGTCACGCCCGCGAAGCCCGCCGAGCCCGCGAAGTCACCCCACGGCCACCAGAATGGCCAGCAGCAGGGCGCCCACGGCGGCCGGCGCCATGATCTCCCAGGCCCAGCGCACGGTCACCTCGCCCTGTGCGGAGGCCTCCTCGTGGCGCGCCTCCCACAGGTTCCGCAGCTCGTCCATGGCCTTGTCGCCCTCGGCGCGCGCGGGCCCCTCGGCGACGTCCGGGCCCACCTGCGAGGACAGCCCGCCCCCGAAACCGGCCGGCCCCATGAAGCCGCCCCGCCTGCGCCGCGGACGCCCCTCACGCTCGGCGGCCTGGTCCGCGGCGACCCGGTCCTGCTGCCGGGCGGCCTTCTTGCGCGCCCGCAGCGAGACCGGGATGGACCAGAGCTGGAACTTCTGCCCGGACTCGGCGACGACCTCGTTGGAGTAGCCCGACCGCAGCGAGGCGACCTGCCCCCAGGGCAGCACGATCACCCGGAACGGATTGCGCACCCGCATCCGGTCGTCATCGGCGAACACGGCCGGCCGCAGCGTGAAGGCGAGGACCAGCGGCACCAGCAGGATCAGCGTGGCGAGCGCCAGCCACGGCGTCCGCCCGTCCCCGGCGACGATCGCGTCGCCCCCGAGCCAGCCGATCAGGGCGAGCAGCAGCACGCCACCGGCCATCCCCGCGGGCGACCGGTACACCCGGTCCCTGATCCCGCCCCCCGGCACCGACCCCTGCTCATCCGAACTCGTCATACCCCCGATTC
>NZ_JARGEF010000367.1:0-5642 GCF_033794725.1 Streptomyces sp. ID05-39B
TGTTTTTGTAGTGGGAGCAGCACCGGGAACCGGCGTTGCAGGGGGGACGTCTCGGCGGGGTTGCGGGGAGGGATGCGGAAGAAGGCTGGGTCGCACCTGCCCATGTGTTCGAGGAAGCCTCCCCGCCGGCCGTGGCGGCGGAGCGTGCGTTGGCGGCCGGCGTGGAAGGTGGGGCGCCAGTCGACGAGGCCGCCGACATCGCCGTGATCGCGGTCAGCGGACGCTACCCGGGCGCGCCGGACGTGGAGACCTTCTGGCGCAACCTGGAGGACGGCCGCGACGCCATCACCGAGGTCCCCGCGGACCGCTGGGACTGGCGGGCCACCTTCGACGCCGAGCGCGGACGCAGTGACCGCAGCTACAGCCGGTGGGGCGGATTCCTCGAAGACATCGACAAGTTCGACCCCGCCTTCTTCGGCATCCTGCCGCGCGACGCCGCCGACATCGACCCACAGGAACGCCTGTTCCTGGAGACCTGCTGGGACCTGCTCGACCGCGCCGGCTACCTCGGCGGCTCCACCCACGAGACGATGACCGGGGTGTTCGCCGGCGTCATGTACGGCTCGTACGGGCGACTCGCCGCCACCGGCTGGGCGCACGGCAAGCTCTCCGGCGCACACTCCGCGTACTGGTCGGTGGCCAACAGGGTCTCCTACCACTTCGACTTCCAAGGACCCAGCTTCGCCGTCGACTCCGCCTGCTCCTCCTCGCTGACAGCGGTCCACCTCGCCGTCGAGAGCCTGCGCCGAGGCGAGTGCCGGATGGCCCTCGCGGGCGGCGTGAACCTGATCCTGCACCCCGCGCACCACGTGTCGCTGTCCTCGCTCAACATGCTGGCCGGCGACGGCGCCTGCAAGGTCTTCGACGAGCGCGCCGACGGATTCGTGCCCGGAGAGGGCGTCGGCGCCGTGCTGCTCAAGCCGCTCGCCGACGCCGAACACGACGGCGACGAGATCCTTGCCGTGATCAAGGGCAGCACCGTCAACGCCGGTGGCAAGACCGGTGGTTACACGGTCCCCAACCCGCAGGCGCAGGCCGCGCTGATCGCCGAGGCGGTGCGCCGCTCCGGCGTCGACGCGCGCACCATCGGCAGCCTGGAGGCGCACGGCACCGGTACCGCCCTCGGAGACCCGATCGAGATCGCCAGCCTCACCCGGGCGTTCAAGGAACTCGGAGCGGGCCCCGAGGAGTTCCGCTGCGCCGTCTCCTCCGTCAAGGCCGCCATCGGCCACCTGGAGGGCGCGGCCGGGATCGCCGGACTCACCCGGGCCGTGCTCCAGCTGCAGCACGGCAGGATCACCCGGTGCGTCAACCTCGAGAAGGTCAACCCGAAGATCGCCTTCTCCGGTTCGCCGTTCTACCCGCCGCGCGAGACGGCCGACTGGCCCGCGCCCGCCGACGGCTCCCCGCGCCGGGCCGGCGTCAGCGCCTTCGGCGCGGGCGGCGCGAACGCCCACGTGGTGCTGGAGGAGTACCGCCCCCGCACCGCCCCCGCGAAGCCCCGACCGGACGACGGCGAGCAGCTGTTCCTGCTGTCCGCGCGCACCCGGGGCCAGCTGGTCCGCTACGCCGAGCGGGTCGCCGACCTGCTCGCCACCCCCGGTGGCGCCGAACTCCCGCTCGCCGCACTGGCCCGCACCAGCCAGATCGGGCGCCGCGAGATGGCCGAGCGGCTCGCCGTACTGGCTACCGACACCGCGCAACTCGGCGACCGCCTACGCGACTTCGTGAGCGGGACGGACAGCTCCGGGGTGGTCGCGGGCAGCGCCGGCGGGGACGTCGGCGGCTGGTCGCTGCTCGACGACGAGGACGGGGCCGCGCTGGTCGCCACCATGCTGGCGAAGCGCCGCCTTTCGAAGCTGGCCCGGCTCTGGACGGCCGGCGTGCCCGTCGACTGGCAGGTCTGCTGGACCGCGCCGCACCCGGGCAGGGTTCACCTGCCGCCCTACCCGTTCGAGCGCAGTCGGCACTGGCTGCCCGACTACTTTGCCGAGCCGCTCCCCGCGGTGGCGGCACCCGCCGCACCGGCCGAGCCGGCCACCGTCTGCCGGTACCTGCGCCCGGTCTGGGAACCCGAGGCGCCCGGCAGTGTCGCCACCCCGCTCCCGTCGACGGTGCTGATCGTCGCGGTGGACGAGGAACTCGGTGGGGAACTCGCCCGCCGACTCGACGCACGCGGCACCCGCGCCGTCCTGGCCCGCCCCGGCGCCGCCTTCGCCCACACCGGCGAGGACCGGTACACGGTGGCCACCGGAGAGCGCGAGGACCTGCGGCGGCTCGCCGCCCACCTCGCCGAGACCGGCGCGCAGCCGAACGCGGTCGTGGTGGCGGCCGGCGCCGACGGAGCCGATCCGGAGGCGGGATTCCTCCCGCTGCTGTGGTCCTGTACGGCCCTGCTGGCAGCCGCCCCCGCGGGCACCGCGCTGCGCGCCGTCTACGCGCACCGCGGAGCGCCGCGGGACGCCCAGCCCGAGCACACCGCCGTGGCCGGCGCACTGCGCACCCTCGCCCTGGAGCACAGCTCGTTCACCGGCAGCTGCCTCGCGGTCGGCCCGGACGGAGACGCCGCCGGACGGATCCTCGCCGACCTCACCGCTCCCGCCGCGGACGACGCGGTGGTCCAGGCCGGCTACCAGGACGGCGCCCGACTGCTGCGCCGGCTCACCGAGTTCACCCCCGCCACCGGTGGCGAGCCCGCCGACCTCGAGCTCCGCCCCGGCGGCACCTACCTGATCACCGGCGGCGCCGGCGCCCTCGGCGTCCGGGTCGCCGAGTTCCTGGCCGTCCACGGCCGCCCGATCAACCTGGTCCTGGTCACCCGCGGCGGGCCCGACCGCTCCGCCCGCGACCGCCTCGACAAAATCGCCGGCAGGGGCGTCACCGTGCACTGGGAGCGCGCCGACGTCACCGACGCCGAACAGGCCCGCCTGGTGATCGAGGAGACCATCGACCTCTACGGCGCACTGCACGGCGTCATTCACGCCGCCGGGGTCGTGCACGACGGCCGCGCCGTCGGCAAGGAACGTGCCGAGGTCGAGGCCGTACTGGCTCCGAAGCTCGCCGTCGCCCACCTCGACCGCGCGATCGGCGAGCGGCCACTCGACTTCTTCGCCGTCTTCTCCTCACTGGCCGGCGAGGTCGGCAACATCGGCCAGGTCGACTACGCCTACGCCAACGCCTACCTGAACGGCTTCGCCGAGACCCGCGAACGCCTGCGCGCGCGAGGCCGGCGGAACGGACGTACCGTCGCCATCGCGTGGCCGCTGTGGAAGGACGGCGGCATGCGGGTCGACGACGCCACCCTCCGGCTGTACGCCCAGCGCTGGAACATGATCCCGATGACCACCGAGACCGGCCTGCGGGTGTTCTGCCAGGCACTGGGCGGTGAGGAGCCGGTGCTGGTCGCCGTCGAGGGCGCCGCCACCGCGATGCCCGCGGCCCCGGCCGCCTCCGCGTCCGCAGCTGCTCAGGTGTCCGCTCCCGCCCTCCCGGCACCCGTTCGTACGGCGGTCGACCCGGACCTCGCGGTGCGGGCCGAACTGCGCCGGATCGCCGCCGGGTTCCTGCTGGTCGACGAGCACGAGGTCGACATGGACGGGGAGCTGCTGGACTCGGGCTTCGACTCGATCACGCTCACCCAGCTCTCGGTCGACGTCAACGAGACCTACGGTCTCGACCTGCTGCCCACCGTCCTGTTCGAATGCCCGACCCTCGACGACTTCGCCCGCTACCTGGTGACCCACCACGCGGACGTCATCTCCGGGACGGCCCCTCAGGCGACGGCGGCCATCACCGAGCCGGCACCGCCGCCGGCCGGCCCCACGGCGGTGGCGACACCCCGGCCGCTCGCACCCGCCGCAGCCGCAGCCGCAGCGACAGCCACAGCCACAGCCGTCGTTGAGCCGGAGCCGGAGCCGGAGCCGGATCGGGAGTCCGCCCCGGAGTCGCTGTACGGCCCGACGCCCATCGCGGTCGTGGGCGCCGCCGGACGGCTGCCCGGCTCGACCGACCTGGACGCGTTCTGGCGGCACCTCGACGCCGGGGACCACCTCGTCGGCCCCGTCCCCGCCGACCGCACCGACCTGCGGCAGGACCCGGAGACCAGTGAGCTGCGTGGCGGGTTCCTGGAGAACATCGCCGACTTCGACGCCGCGTTCTTCGGGATCTCCGCCACGGAGGCGGGCCTGATGGACCCGCAGCAGCGGCTCTTCCTCGAGGTGGTGTGGCGGGCCGTGGAGAACGCGGGCTACCGGCCGTCCGCACTCGCGGGCAGCGCCACCGGCCTGTTCGCGGGAGTCTCGACCACCGACTACGACGACCTGATGCGCACCAACGGCGTCGCGGTCCAGGCGCACACCGCCACCGGCCTGTCGCACGCGGTGCTCGCCAACCGGGTCTCCCGGCTGCTCGACCTGCGCGGCCCCAGCGAGGCGGTGGACACCGCGTGCTCGAGCGCGCTGGTGGCGATCCACCGGGCGGTCCGGGCGATCCTGGACGGCGACTGCGACCTCGCGATCGCCGGGGGCGTCAATGCGACGCTCAGCCCAGGCCTGTTCACCGCGTTCACCAAGTCCGGAATGCTCAGCTCCGACGGCCGGTGCAAGACCTTCGACACCGCGGCCGACGGCTATGTACGAGGCGAAGGCGCGGGTGCGGTGGTGCTCAAGCGGCTCGACCGGGCGCAGGCCGACGGTGACCACATCCACGGCGTGATCCGCGCCACCGCCGTCAACCACGGTGGCCGCTCCACCTCGCTCACCGCCCCCAACCCCGAGGCCCAGGCCCAGGTGCTGGTCCAGGCGTACCACCGGGCCGCACTGTCACCGGACACCGTCAGCTACATCGAGGCCCACGGCACAGGCACCTCGCTCGGCGACCCGGTGGAGACCGAGGGCCTGAAGCGCGCCTTCGCCCAGCTGTACGCCGAGGCCGGCCTGCCGCCGGCCGCCCGCCCGCACATCGCCCTCGGCGCGGTCAAGACCAACATCGGCCACCTGGAAGCCGCCTCCGGCATCGCCGGCGTGCTCAAGACCCTGCTCAGCTTGAAGCACCGCCGGCTGCCCGCCACCCTGCACCTCACCGAACTCAACCCGTACCTCCGCCTGGACGGCACTCCCTTCTACGTCAACGACCGTGCCGCACGTTGGGACGGCGTCGTCGACGAGGCCGGCCGGACCGTCCGCAGGGCGGGCGTCAGCTCCTTCGGTTTCGGCGGCTCCAACGCCCACGTGGTGCTCGAGGAGTACCAGGGCGAGACCCCGGGGCCCACCGAACTCCCGCCCGCCGCCCGGCTCTTCCCGCTCTCCGCGCCGACCGCCGCGGCCCTGCGCGACTACGCGTCGACACTCGCCCGGCACCTGGAGGCCAACCCCGACGTCGAGGCCGCCCGTGTCGCCTGGACCCTGCAGACCGGACGCGACGCCCACGCCGAACGCGTGGTCCTCATGTCCGCCGACCGAGAGCGGCTGCTGGCCCAACTCGTTGCGCTCTCTCGGGGGGAGTCCACCGACCTCCCCTCCGACCCCGCCGCCCGCGAGTGGCTGGACACCGGCCGGACCGCATGGGAGTCCCACTGGCCCGCCACGCGCCCGCGCCGCCTCCCGCTTCCCGGCTTCCCCCTCAACCCCGTACGCCATTGGTTC
>NZ_JARGEF010000368.1:0-5627 GCF_033794725.1 Streptomyces sp. ID05-39B
GGTGGTGCCGGTGGGGCCGACGGCGCTGGGGTGGCCGGTCCCGGTGGTTCCGGCGCGCGGCAGGTTGCTCAACCCCTCTTCCGCGTACCCCTCTTCGTCGCCGACCGGGATGCCTCGATCGCGGCTCTCGCGCGGCGCGGGATCGTCGTCGGATATCTCTACGACCCGCCGCTCGACGACTACGCGGGCGCCGGCTTCACCGACCTCTCGCCGGATCCGGCAGGGGCCCGCTGGTTCGCCCGGCACGCGCTGCCGGTCGATCCGTTGCGGGCGCGGCAGGTCATCGACGTACTGGAGGAGTCCGGCGCGCGGCCGGCCGAGGCGCCGGGAGGGCTGGAGCCGACCCGTGGCTGACACGCAGGCCGGAACACACGCCGGAACACACGCCGGGACGCGGGCAGGGACGCATGCCGCGACCGTGGCCGGAACACAGGCCGCGGCCGAAGCCGGGGCACCCGTCGGAACGAGGACCGGAACAGTCGCCGGAACCGGAACCGGAACCGGAGCCGGGACCGGACCGGGTGGCGGGCGGGGCTCCGACTCGCTGTTCCGGAACGCCTACTTCCTGATGCTCAGCACCGGTGTCTCCGCCGTCCTCGGCCTCGGCTTCTGGCTCGTGGCCGCCCGCTACTACACCGAGGAGGCCGTGGGGCAGGGCTCCGCAGCGATCGCCGCGATGCGCCTGCTGGCCAGCATCACGGCGACGACGATGATCGGCGCGGTCGTCCGCTTCGTCCCGCGCGCGGGACGCGCCACCGGCTCCTTGGTGTGGCGGACGTACGCGGCGAGTTCGGTCGTCGTCACCATCGCCGCCGTCGTCTTCCTCCTCACGCTCGACCTGTGGGGGGCGTCGTACGCGCCGCTCGGCACGACGGCCGCGGGGGCGGCGTTCGTCGTCGCGTGCGTGGCCTGGGCGCTGCTCACCCTCCAGGACGGCGTGCTGACCGGACTGCGCAGATCCGGCTGGGTCCCGGTCGGCAACGCGGTGTTCTCGATCGGCAAGCTGGTCCTGCTGATCATCTTCGCCACCGCGCTGCCGGCGCTCGGGATCTTCGTGTCCTGGGCCGCCGCGATCGCCTTCTCGACCCTGCCGCTGGGCTGGCTCATCTTCCGCAGGCTCATCCCGCGCCAGGCCGCCGCCGACCGAGGCCTGGAACCGCCCAAGGTCCGTGAGATGGGCCGGTTCCTGGCCGGGGACTCGCTCGGCGCGCTGTTCAGCCTGGCGATGATCAACCTGCTGCCGGTGATGGTCGCCGTCCGCTTCAGCGCGGCGGAGAACGGCTACTTCTACGTGGCGTACACCGTCGGCGGCACGATGGAGTTCATGGCCATCAACATGGCCTCCTCCCTCACCGCGCATGCCTCGCACGACCCGCGTCAGCTCGCCGACGGCGTCCGTGGGGCGCTGCGCCGTATGACGCTGCTGTTGGTGCCGGTGGTGCTGGTGCTGGTGGTGTTCGCGCCGCACATCCTGCTGCCGTTCAACGAGGACTACGCCGAACACGGCACCACCGTGCTGCGGTTGCTGGCCGCCGGGGCGCTGCCGCGGGTCGTGGTGGAGATGTACATCGGGGTGTTGCGCGTGCAGGGCCGTACCGGTGTGCTCGCCGCGCTCCAGGGCGCCATGTGCACGCTGGTGCTGGGCAGCGCGGCCGTGCTGTTCACTCCGGCGGGCATCGCGGGCGCGGGCTGGGCGGTGCTGCTGAGCATGTCGCTGATCGCCGTGGTGTCGGTCTTCGGGCTGAAGGCGGCGCTCCGTGAGACGAGCCGGGCGCCCGCCACCGGCCCGGCCGATGCCCGGCCCGCCGACCGGGCCAGCCCGGTCACCGTCACCGCCGGCGGCACGCCGCCGGAGGACGGCGCCCGCTGGGCCCGGCTGAACCCCACCGCCGGGTACGGCACGAGTTGGGCGCGCCGGGCGGCGTACGAGCGAGGGGCCTCCGACGAGGACACCGTCGCGCTGTTCATCGGGCGCCCCGGCTACGAACGCGAGGCACTCCAGGCGGACACGCTCGCGGTGATCGTCCGCCCGCACAAGGGCACACCCGCGGCCGGCCCGCACGAGGGCACACCCGCGGCCGGCCCGCACACGGACAGGGACACGCACACGGACAGGGATACGGACACACCGCCGGTGGAGCGCGGCGAGACCCCCCGCGGACCGGCACCCGGCCAGGAGGGGGACGGCCTTTGTTCCGAGCGCGGACAGCGCCGGCTGCGTGCCGGACTGTGGAGCCTCCTCGCCCTCGCCACGGTGTCCTACGTCGTGTCGTTGCGGAACCTCCCCTGGCTCGGCGGACGGCTCTCGGGCGGTCTCGCCGAGCCGTTGAGCGGGCGCGGGATGCTGGGCGTGCTGCCCGGTCCTGCGCTGTTCGCCGGGGGAGCGCTGCTCCTGCTGTTCGTGGCGGCCGTGACGCTGCGGGTGCGGCGCGATGTGTGGCTGCCGGGTACGGCACTGGGGGCCGTCGCCCTCGCGCTGTACGTCGTACCTGTCGCCCTCGGACGGGAACCACGGGCACTGGGTGGGGCGTTCTATACCCAAACGGCGGATTTCTTCGCGCAGACCCTGGGCCTCCCCGGGCCCGACCCGCTGCTGCGCTGGGTGCCGCCCGTCTGCCAGCTGCTGAGTCTGGTGCTGCTGTGGCTGCTGCTCGACCGCGTCGACCGGCGCATCGGCGACCGTCCGGCCGGGTGGCTGCCGTGGGCGGCGCGCTGGGGAGTCGTCTATCTCGTCGCCGTGGGGGGCTGGGCGGGGAGAGAGGCGCTGGCGCCCGCCGCGCTGCCGCTGCTCGGCCTGCTGTTCCTGCTCGTCCTGCTCCTGTCCCTCCACCGCGCCGAGCCGCCGCCGGAACCCGCACCGGATCCGCACCTGTCACGGGTGGGCGACAGAGGCGCCGTAAGCAGCGCCGTAAGCAGTGCCGTCAGCGGACCACCCGCCACCGCCCGTACCAGCGCCCCGTCCAGCGCCCCGTCCAGGGCACCGTCCAGCGACTGAACCAGCTCAGAGCCGAACCGCCAGGGGGGAACCGTCGTGCGTCCGCCAGCCACTCCACGCGAGAGATCCGACCCGGACCCCGTGAGCGTCCCGGCCGCACAGGAACAGGCCGCACAGGAACCGGCCGGCCCGGCCAGCCCGGCAGGAGCCGAGCCCGTGCACGACCTGTCCGACCTGCCGCCCGGACGCCCCTGGTGGCACGCCGCCTCGCACCCCGCGCCCGCGCTGCTCGTCGCGCTCGCCCTGTGGGGCTGGGCGATGACCCACACCGACGTCTCCGACCTCGACGACTTCGGCCTCGTCACCGCCCTGCACCCCACCTTCTGGGCGGGGCTCGCGCTGCTCACCGTCGGCTTCTGGGGCACCCTGCGCGGCCCGCGCCGCCACCCCGTCTGGGCGTCGGCGTACGTCGTGGGTCTGCTGGTGATGGAGCGTGCCACACAGGCGGTGCTCTACCCGACGCCCCTCTACGCCTGGGCGTGGAAGCACGACGCGGTCGTCGACCACCTGCTGACGGCGGGCCGGCTGGAGAACGCGGACGCGATCGGCGACATGGCCGTCTACGACCAGTGGCCCGGCTTCTTCGCCGCCCAGGCCACGCTGGTGCGGCTGCTGGGCGTGGACTCGGCCGCACAGTTCATGGCGTGGTGGCCGCTGGTCTCCGGCCTGACGCTGTTGCTGCCGCTGCTGCTGCTCTACCGCACCTTCACCGAGGACCGGCGGCTGATCTGGACGGGCGTCTGGCTCTTCTGTGTCGCCAACTGGGTCGGCCAGGACTACTTCTCGCCCCAGTCCGTGGCCTTCGCCCTGCACCTCGGCGTGCTGGCCGTCGTCCTGCGCCGCTACGGCCGGCCCGGCCAGTCGGCCGCGCGGCAGCGGCAGGCCGTGTGGACGGTGCTGCTCACGGTGCTGGTGGTGGCCGTGGTCATCTCGCACCAGCTCACGCCGGGCATGCTGATCGTGTCGCTGGCCGCCCTCTTCCTCACCCGCCACTACCGCGACAAGGTTCCGCTGGTCACGACCGTGGTCATCTTCCTGGCGTGGTGCCTCACGGCCGCCCTGCCCTTTCTCTCGGCGGCGCTGCCCGACATGATCCGCTCGATCGGCGACATCGGCGGCAACGTCTCCACCGGCTACGGCGCCACCCCGACCGGCACAGGCGCGGTGACGACGTCCTGGGTCGCCCGGCTGCTGTCGGCGTCGGTGCTGCTGCTCGCGGTGGTGGGCGTGCTGCGTCAGCCGGTGCTGCGCCACCGCGCGATGCCGCTGTTGCTGATCGCGGCGGCCCCCCTGCCGATGCTCGGGGCGAGCAGCTACGGCAGCGAGATGATCTTCCGGGTGCTGATGTTCATGCTGCCCGGCGCCGCCTTCTTCGCCGCGGCGGCCCTCCTGCCGCAGGTGCGCACCCTGACGGCGATGGAGAGGACCCGCCGGACCGAGCCCCGCCGCTATGCGTGGCTCCCGCCGCTCGCGCTCCTCGCCGGCACCCTCGCCTTCGTGCCGAGCTACTCCGGCAAGGACCGCGTCAGCTACTTCCCGCCGGCCGAGGTGGATCTGGTGCGGCAGGTCGTCGACCAGGCACCGGACGCCTCCCTGGTCGTGGCGGCCGACCGCAACCATCCGCTGGCGTTCGCCGACTACTGGAGAGTGGACCACTACTGGTTCCTCGACGACGACCGCGAGCACGTCGACGCCATCGTGCGCGATCCGGCGGCGACGCTCGCCCGGGACATGTCCGCCGTGGAGTCGCCCGGCCGCGCCTATCTGCTGTTCAGCCGCGGCCAGTTCGCCGACTCCGAAATGAACGGGCTGCTCACGAAGGGTCAGTTGGACCGCATCCGGCAGTCCGTCGCCGCCTCCTCCCTCTTCGAACGGGTGGCGGGGAACGACGCCGGGGTGGCCTACGTTCTGAAGGAGACGGGCCGATGACACCGCGGGAACTGGTCGTACGGGCGCTGCCCCCGTTCGGCGGCTGGCTGGCGCTGTCCGCGCTCGCGCTGCCCGACGGCTCAGCGCTGCGGGGCGCGGCCATGGTCGCCTTCCTGACGGCCGGGCCGGGCGCCGCCGTGCTGAGAATCTGCGGTCCCGCGCTGGCGGTGGTCCCCGCCGCGGGGCCCGTGGAGCGCCGGGACCCGGCCTTCGAGCGCCACTCCGACCAGCTCGAACGGCTGATGCTGACCGTCTTCGTGAGCGTGGCCCTCGTCCTGCTCGCCGGGACGGTGTTCATCGCCACGCACGCCTTCAGCGCGCAGCGCGTCCTGCTGACGCTCACGCTGCTCACCACGGCAGCCGCGTTCTGCCCGCGGCTGCGGGCCTCCCCGCCGAGGACTGCGAAGGGTACTGCTACGTGAGCCTGCTCCACCCCGGCGACGACGGCCGCGCCCCGCGCGAGAACAGCCGGTCCGGCGACGACGGCCGCACCCAGCCGAATGGCCGCGCTCAGCCGAACGGCCGCGCCCAGCCGGACAGCCGCTCGCCCGGCGGCAAGACAGGCCGCGGTCCCCGCGACGGCGATCGCCGAGGCCTCCGTCACGGCGAAGGCCGCCGCCAAGACGACCGCCGTGCACACCGCCACCGTCGCCCGCACGACCTCCGCGGGATCACCCCCCACACCCCCCGCACACCCCGCGCA
>NZ_JARGEF010000369.1:0-5617 GCF_033794725.1 Streptomyces sp. ID05-39B
CGTTCGGGCCATCCGGCCTCTCCACCGCATCAGTCATACGACGCACGGTAATCCACAAAGAGTCCTTCGCAAAGAGTCCTTCGCGAAGGACTCTTTGCGGTTCAGCTCGCTTGCGAGGTGCCGCTGCTCATCTATCGACCGATTGATGAGCAAGATCGGTAAGCGGCGGCGCGCGACCGGATCGACGCCGGATCATGCCCATAAAACGGTGTCAGAAAGTCGATGTGCTCAAGAACTTGAGAAGCACCGTTTTCTGTACGATCTGGCGGGTGCATCCACCCCAGGACGACGACACAGCCGATCTCCTCGCACCCGTTCCGGCCGTACGGACCGGCAGCCTCGTGGGATACGCGCGCGTGTCCACCAAGGGACAGTTGCTCGACCGGCAGATCCACGCACTCACCGCAGCTGGGTGTATCCGGATCTTTTCCGACAAGAAGTCCGGCAAGAACGCCGAACGCGAGGAACCGTGGAAGGCCCTCGACTACCTGAGCGAGGGCGATACCCTCGTCGTCCCGTCGCTGGACCGGCTCGGCCGCTCCATCCAGGACCTCATCGCGATCGTGTCCGGCCTGCGCAAGCGCGGCGTCGGCTTCACCTCGCTGCACGAGGCGCTTGACACGACCACGCCCGGCGGGCGCCTGGTCTTCCACGTGTTTGCGGCCCTGACGGAGTTCATCCGCGAACTCATCGTGCAGGGCACCAACGAGGGCCTGGAGGCCGCCCGCGCCCGCGGCGCCCGACTCGGCCGCCCGCCGGCCATGACCGAGGAGCAGGTACGCCACGCCCGCAACCTGCTCGCCCGCCCGGAGAACACCGTCACCTCGATCGCGAAGCTCCTCGGCGTCTCCAGGAACACGATCTACAACTACGTGCCGAGCTGAAGGGCGGTCGCATCGCACTCGCTGAGGCGCCGAGCACGCCGGAACTGCCCCAACCCACCAGGCCCGAGGACTGATCAACGCCGTTTGCGGCTGGTGACAGCGTTCTTACCGGCACGTCGGCCGTGAGTTCAGCGTGACTGAAGGGCTTTCACCGGGAACCCACGGCGTCTTCGGCGGGCAGGCTCGAAAGTGCGGTGGGTTCGTCGCCTCTGAATCGGAAGGATACTCATTCGCTCTCGGCTCGGTTGATCCACCAGACTTGCGCTTGTTTCCCAACGGAGAAGGGATGGCAAGCATGGTGAACAGCGCACTTCTGGTGATGGACGTCCAACGGGACGTCGTGGCCACGGCCGTGACGTCGGCGACGGTGATCTCGCGCAGGTGCCCACGGGTCGTCGCCCAATTCTCCAGTACGGGGCGGACGCAGCCGAAGTAGACGTAGAGGCAGGTGTGGGACCGAGGTTTGGCACGGCTGTCGCCGTCGAGCAGGACCAGCAGCCAGGCGCCGACGTCGGCGGCGAAGCCGGCGGGCAGTTCGGCGGTGCGGTCGTCGATCCAGGAGCGGATCGCCAAGGCGCCGTCGTCTTCAAGGAGTTCCAGGTCGGTGAGGACCTCGGCGACCCGATGACTGGAGGCGTGTCGTGGTATTCGCGTACGGACTTCGGTGAGCTTCACGGGCTTGCCGGCCAGCCGGTTCTCTAACACCGCCGTCAGGCCGTCCATCGAGCACCGCACGAGTGACGGTGACCATCCATTGACCTCGCCGAGCTGCTTGGCTTGGGCCGCGGCCGACCGGAGCACGGGGCTGTCCGAGGTCAGAGCGGGGTGCTGCCATCGTGGCGGGGGCGGGACGCCCGCCTTGCGCCGGTAATAGGAGGCCAGGGCCCGGCATTTGTGGTCGCAGTAGGCGCGGTCTCGCCGAGACCCCTCGGGCAGCGGCTTGCCGCAGTGCACACAGTTCATCGAGGTGGCAGGGACCGGCCGGTGCGAGGACGCGGGGCGACGGCGCGTAGCTGGCCCACGGCGGCGGTCTTCGGGTCGGTCGCCGGTGTCGGCTCCGGCACCTTCTCCGGCTGGGGCAGCAGCAGTTCCTCGACACCGCAGCCGAGCACGGTGCAGATGACGTCCAGCTCGTCGAGCTTGACGGTGTTCGGCTGGCCGGACCACAGCCCGGACATCTTTCCCGCGCTGATCACCACGCCGCGTTCGGCGAGCATCCGCTGGAGTTCGCTGGCCTTCCAGATGCCGCGATTGGCGGCCGCCAGGCGAAGGTTCCACTTCATCGGGCCAGTCCTTTCCATCGGTCGGTGGCACGCTGCTGTCCGGCGACCCAGGCGTCTTCGACGTGGGTGCCGTGGACGTGGATATACCGGGCCGTAGTTCCTGTCCAGGTATGTCCGAGTAACTCCTGGATGGCGAACAGGGTCATGCCGGCGAGGTAGAGCTGGGAGGCGCAGAAGTGCCGCAGCACGTGCGGGGTGAGCCTCCCGGCCCAGGTGGGCAGGTGCTGGGTGGCAGCATCGGCCAGAGACCGGCGGAAGACGTCGGCGGTCGCCCGCGAGCAGGAGCCGTCCCGGTTCTTACGCTCGGAGGGGAAGAGCGGGGCGCCCGGCCGGGTGTGGTCGGCGTCGAAGTGGCCCCACACGTCCTCGATGAACCATCGCAGGTTGCGGTCGGCGCCGTTGATCAGCGGCACCAGCCGCGGCTTGGGTCCCCGCCTCCGGGATCCCTTGCCGTGCCGGACGTTGAGCTTGCCGAACCGGCCCAGCTCCCACCGGACGTCGTCGAGGTCGAGCATGCGTGCTTCGTTGATCCGCAGCCCCACGTCGGCCGCCAGTCGGGCCACCGCGTAGTTGCGGGCGGCCGTGCCGAACTTGCGGCAGGAGACCAGTTCCTCGCGCCATCCGGCGAACAGCTCCTCGATCTCAGCTTCGCTGGGTGGGATCCGCAGCTGCGGATCCACGGAGGCCCGTGGCCGGTTCATCTCGTCCAGGGGGCACTCGACCACGCGGCCGGTGAGGTTGTGCAGTTCGACCTTGTGCCGCAGCTCAATGAACTGGAAGTACACCACCAGCGAGCCCGCCCGCCCGGTCCGGGTCGAGGGCTTGGCGTCGCGGAGCACCTTACCGAAGTAGACATCGGCGTCGGCCGGCTGCATCTCCCACAGCGGGCGGCCGAACCAGTCCCGGATGAGCTCCAGGTGGTTGGTGTCGTTGCGGATCGTGCTGTCGACCAGTCCGGCCGAAGCTCGCGCGAGTACGAACCCCGCCAGCACGTCGGTCTCGAACTCGGCGAGTTCCTCCTCGCTCACCGGGGCCCGGTACTCACGCAGATCGCGTACCACTGCCAGAGCCAACCCACGCCTCCTCAGCTTCAGCCAGGGTGAAGAACTCCTGACAGCGATGAGGCTTGCGCACCCTAAGCGAAGATGGGTCAGAACTGCCTACGGTCACCCAAACGAGGTAACAGGCCCTGGTCCAAGCACGCTCGGGAGACCGGTCAGCCATGGACGAGGCAGGGAACTCAGCGACTATTGCTCACCCAAGTCAGAATCGGCGGGGCCTGGTGATGGCCTGGGACCGATCAAGAGGGACCAGCCTTTGACGGTCGGCCGTGATGTGAGTATCGCGATGCTGGCGACGCGTGCCGTGCGCAGGATCGGAACACCCTCGCATCGGCAGGGAACAGCGGGCGGACCACCGTCCGCCGGTGGCTGGTGGAAATCCCCCAGGTACGGTCAGCCCGACGCCGGCCAACGCAGCATCAATAGGCCAGCATCGCCCGCAGATGACTTCATCAACTACATCCAGTCGCTCTTCGACCTGGCGAAGGCCTACGGCAAGGGCGACCCGAACCGGCTCGTCATGGAGTACATCCGTAGCGACAAGTACGACGACGCGACCTTCCGAGGCCTGATCGGGAAAGTCGACTCCGGCTTCGTCACCTACGTGAACAACCGCAACATGAGCATCTGGAGTGAGTTCAAAGACCCGTTCACCGGCCAGCACCTTGGACCAGAGCACATGATGGCCACGGCGAACGGCCAATACGCCAAGCCCAACCCCAAGGGCGACATCAGTCTCGGCGATGTCGCCGGCTGGGGCGGCGACCTGATGACCCTGTACGGCGAATGGCGGCGCGACCACGACTCCTACGCCTCCGGTGCGACCTACATCCGCGACAAGATGGGCAAGATCAGCGTCGCATCCACGTTCGGGTTCACCGACCTCGTCGAAGACGTCGACGGCTACCTCATCGCCCAGGCCGTGCGAGGCGGCAAGACCATCGTTGAGGCCGTCCGTGACCACTACAAGGGCACAGGCGGTCTGACCCGGTTCAGGGTCTACGTGAATATGCGGTTCGGCGCCACCGCCAAGGAAGCGGCCGCCCAGGCGAAGAAGATCCTGACCGACTCTCCCCTCAGCACGGACGGAGCGATCTTGGTCGGTGGCCGCGTCCTCTTGATCCAGACGTACGGGGGCACGAACGCTCTGATGCCGCACCTTCTACCCAGCGGTCAACTCGACGACTGGTGCAACGCGTTCGGTGACAACCTTGTACAGCACGCCTCCACGGAAAGTATCCGGCGGGCTGAGTACCGGGCCAACCAGCAACGCTTCTTCCACTCGAAGTAACGTGCGGGTGCATGGTGTCTCTCTTCACGACCTTCGGCCCACCCGCCATCACCATCCTCCTCTTTGCCGTTGGGGCATTCCCATACGCCTTGTGGGTGACCAGGAGGAAGCCATCGCAGCCGGCCCGCTGGGCCGTGACCGGGCTTGCGGCAGCGATCGCCGCTTATGGGGCCGGAACCCTCTACGGGCTCGCATTCACGAACCCGCTTGACGTGTGCGCGGACAGGACCGGCGACGGCGTGTACATGGATGCTGGGCGCGACTACCACCTGACCTCCGTGAGTGTGGACAGCTTCCCCCCGTCCATCACCTGTCACTGGACCAGCGGCCACAACACCCAAGAGGTGTGGTTCTGGGTCGTGCCTCTGCTGTACGCAGGCCTGGTCTGCTTCGGCGTCTGCTCCGCCCTGCTTCTCATCAACCGCTACAAGGACAGAAAGGCACCTCATGACAACGAGACTGACGCGTAGACGGGCTTTAGGCCTCGGCATCGGAGCTGGGGCAGCAATCACCCTGACGACTGCCGGACCCGCGCAGTCAGCTCCCGGCTCCAGGGAGCAGACGTGGGAGCAGTCTCATTCTGCCAACGGCTGGCCCGTCCTCGACCACACCATGAAGTATCGGGTGGAGGGCACAGACGTGGAGGTCTCCTTGGCTGACGGCGACGCGGCAACGGTACTGCTGTACGTCGCCCGCCGGTTCGCGTACGAGATCGACATGCTCAGGGACGGAGACCTTCAGGGGCACACCACCGACCGCACGGTTGGAGCATCGTTCGAGTCGAACCGTCTCTCGGGCACTGCCATGGTGATCCGCCCCATGCACTACCCGCTGGGCGCCGACGTCAAGAACACAGGGATGAGCGTGACTGAGCGGGTCGTCATCACAGACATCCTCGCCGACTGCGAAGGTGTCGTGGTGTGGGGCGGGGACCTGATGCCCGCGAAACAGTCCCATTTCCACATTGGAGTCAAGCCCGCAGATCTCCGCTTGGAGCGTCTAGTGTCCTGAGTCGATAGTTCGCTTGCGGTTATAGGGTGGGGCGGTGCCTGGTCCGAAGCCGTTGCCGCTGGAGTTGTCCGATCACGAACGCCGGGT
>NZ_JARGEF010000036.1:0-45886 GCF_033794725.1 Streptomyces sp. ID05-39B
CCTCCGCCCCCACCCCGTCCCCGCACCAGGCCCACTGATCCGTGGACCTGGTTGAATCCAGGGTGAACCGCGCGCATGCGGCGCGGGGCGGAGTGCGAGCCTGAGCGCGGGGAGAGCATGAACGAGGGCAAGCCCACAGAAAGCCCTGCCGGGCGGGCGGACGGGCACGCGGACGAGACAGACACGCCTGTGCGGGACGCGGTCCCTGAGGGGAGTTCTGCGGGGCCGGTGGGTGTGGAGCGGTCGGTCGGGCCTGTGCGGGATGCGGTCCCTGAGGGGAGTCCTGCCGGGCCGGCGGATGCGGAACGGCCGAGCACGCCCGCGCGGGATGCGATCCCCGAGGGCGACTTCGAGCTGGCCCGCCCCGAAGCGGCCGCCGGTGCGGTTGTCCCGGAGGCCGGTTCCTCGCAGCCGTCGTCGGGGGAGGCGGCCGAGTCGGCAGGCGGCGCGGTCCGCCCTCCCGTCGGGGACCAGGAGGAGTCACTGCCGACGGCCCCCGCGACCCAGCACCCTGCCGTCACCGACCTGCCCAAGCCCCTGCACGACCCCGACCCCTACAGCACCCCGCCCTATGGCGAGCCCGGCCCCTGGGCGCCCGCACCGCCCGTCCAGCACCCGGCAGCGCCACCGGCCTCCCGCACGGCCGCCTCCGGGGCACCGGTGCCGACGCCCGGTGCCGTCGACGTGCGCGGCCTGGGCGCTCCGGAGACGCCCCCGGTCGTGCCTGGCGTTCCTGGCGCACCCGTGTTCGACGGGGTCCCGCCGGACCCGGGTACGCCTGTCCCCGGGGTGGCGGCTGCCGAGGCGCCCCCGGTCGTGCCTGGCGTTGCCGGCGGGCCCGTGTTGGACCTGGTCCCGCCGGTCTCGGGCGGGCCCGCTGCCGGCGGGGCGGCCTTCGAGGCGTCCCCGCCCGTCCCGGGTACGCCCGCCCCCGGCGTGGCGGCTGCGGAGGCGCCCCCGGCCTCGCCTGGAGTTGCCGTCGCGCCCGTGCTCGACGGGGTCCCGCCGGTCCCGGGTACGCCCGCCGTCGGCGTGGTGGCTGCGGAGGCGCCCCCGGCCTCGCCTGGAGTTGCCGTCGCGCCCGTGTCCGACATGGTCCCGCCGGTCCCGGGTACGCCCGCCGTCGGCGCGGTGGATTCCGAGACGCCCCCGCTCGCTTCCGGCGCGCTCGGTGCGCCCGCCCCCGGCATTCCCGTCCCGGCCGCCGAAGTCCCCGCCGACCCCTGGCGCCGCTACGACCCCTGGGCCGCCGCTCCGCTCGGGGCCGGTCCGTTGCAGCAGACCGGGGGCGCTGTCCTCAGCGTGGAGCAGCGGCGCAGGCGCAGGCGTCGTGGGCTGGTCGGTGGGGCCCTGCTGCTGGCGCTGGTGTCCGGGGCCGTCGGCGGCGGCGTCGGGGTCCATCTGGAGCGCAGTGGCGGCGTGGGGGCGGTGGAGCTGCCGCAGGCCCCCGCCGAGCCGGGCGGGCGGGACGCGGACAGCGTCGCCGGGATCGCCGCCCGTGCCCTGCCCAGCGTCGTCACGCTGCACGTCAGCGGCAGCGAGGAGGCCGGCACCGGCACCGGCTTCGTCCTCGACACGCGGGGCCACATCCTCACGAACAGCCACGTCGTCGAGCCGGCCGGGTCCGGCGGCGAGATATCCGTGGTCTTCAACGGCGGCCAGACAGCCAAGGCCGAGGTCGTCGGCAAGGACAGCGGATACGACCTCGCGGTGGTGCGGGTGACCGGCGTGCGGGGCCTGCGGCCGCTGCCCCTCGGCAACTCCGACAACGTGCGGGTCGGCGACCCGGTCGTCGCCATCGGCGCCCCCTTCGACCTGGAGGGCACGGTCACCTCGGGCATCATCAGTGCCAAGGAGCGGCCCATCACCGCCGGCGGCGAGAGCGGTGACGCCAGCGACGTGTCGTACGTGGACGCACTGCAGACCGACGCGCCCATCAACCCCGGCAACTCCGGCGGCCCCCTCCTCGACACGCGGGGCCAGGTCATCGGCATCAACTCGGCCATCAGGTCCGCCGCGGACGGCACCGACTCCGACGGCGGCCAGTCCGGTTCGATCGGCCTGGGCTTCGCCATCCCGGTCAATCAGGGCAAGCGCGTCGCCGAGGAGCTGATCAACACGGGCCGGGCGACCCACCCGGTCATCGGCGTGACCCTCGACATGGACTACTCGGGCGACGGCGCCCGGGTCGGCACCGGCGACAGCGGCGGGAGCGCTCCGGTGACCGCGGGCGGCCCCGGCGACAGGGCCGGCATCCGGCCGGGGGACGTCATCACGGCCGTCGACGGCCGGCGTGTCCACTCCGGCGAGGAGCTGATCGTCAAGACCCGCGCCCACCGGCCCGGCGACCGCCTGGAGCTGACCGTCATACGCGACGGGAAGGAACGCACCCTTTCCCTCGTGCTCGGCTCCTCGGACAGTGGCTGAACCGGCCCGCCGATCGACAGGAACGTCACATCCCGGACGCCGCCGCGCAGGTCGTCCGGGCAAACAACGCGGAAAACCGGTCGTCCGTGACCACCCGGACACCTCGGGACGGTACCGGTCGGACAGGTGTGACAGGTACCGTGGACCCGGCCCGGACCACGGACGACCCGCACCGGCGACCGAGGGCCACACAGGGCCGCCGAGGACCGCGGACCGCGGACATCGCAAGGAGCTTCAGGTGTTCAATGACATAGGGCCGCTCGAGCTGGTGACGATCATTGTCCTGGCCGTGCTCGTCTTCGGTCCGGACAAGCTCCCGAAGGTCATCCAGGACGTGATGCGCACGGTCCGCAAGGTCCGTGAGTTCTCGGAGAGCGCCAAGCAGGACATCCGGCAGGAACTCGGCCCGGAGTTCAAGGACTTCGAGTTCGAGGATCTCAACCCCAAGACCTTCATCCGCAAGCAGCTGGACAACGAGGACCTGGGGCTGAAGGAACTCCGCAACGGCTTCGACCTGAAGAAGGAGATGGCCGAGGTCGCGGACGCCGTCCATGGCCGTTCCCCCGAGTCCTCCTCGCCGTCCGCTGCCGCTTCCTCCGCTTCGTCGGGTGACCGTATCGACATGACGAAGAAGCCGGAGGAGCCGGCCAAGGACGACCGCCCGCCCTTCGACGCGGACGCCACCTGAGCCTCCCGTGTCCCCCGATGTGAGGGGGCGCACGTCCCACGCGCCGGGCGGCTTCCCCGCAGTCACGAGCGGGGTGGCTATGCTGCCTGGTTGTTGTGCGGGCCGTACCCAAAAGGGCAACGCCGCCCGAAGGGGGACGGGCCGTACGGTCCGGCGAGAACGAGGAGGCGTCCGGGGACATGGAGACGACGAGTCGGGCAGTCGTGGAGGCGCCGGACGCGGAGGGTGGACAACAGGTCCGCTCCGCCCGCCGCACGGTCGACGGATACCTGGAGGCGCCCTTCCCGTGGTACGGCCTCGACGAGGCCTTCACGGGACCGCGCTGGCTGATGCAGGTCGGCACGGCGGCCGACGGCGCCGTCGAGCACGGATCGATCGGGCACGGTGACGAGCCCTCCGTGCGGCACGAGACGGCCGGTGAGGACCGCGGGAAGTTCGCGGTCGTGGTGACCGTCGCCGCGAACCCCGTACGCCGCAGCGCGGACGGCACAGGGCTGCTGGAGGCCACCTCGGTGTCCTCGGCGGCCTGGCTGGCGGGGGTGGGGCTGCTGTCCTTCACCTGGCCGGGCCAGATGGACCACAGCCTGCGGGACGACTGGCTGGAGCAGCAGACCGAGACGGCGTGGGTGCTGGCCGACGACCTGTCCGGCGAGGACTGGTCCACGCTGTCCCTGCCGGTCGACGGTGTGCCGACCCCGTTCCACTACCGCGAGTCGGAGTTCGGCTGGGTGCTGGCCGGCTCGACGAGGGAAGGGGTGCACGTGGGGGCGTACGGGAGAGGCATGAGCGCGTACGGGCTCGGCTTCGCCGTGGTCAAGGACATCGCGGCGTACGAGTAGCCGCGGAGACGACAACGGGGGCGCCGTCCGTCAGGACCGGCGCCCCCGTTGCCGTACGGCGGGTCAGAACTTGTTCTTGGGGGTGATGCCCAGGGACAGGCCCGACAGACCGCGCTGGCGGCCGCCGAGCTTGCCCGCGATGGCGCGCAGGGCCGCACCCGCCGGGGAGTCCGGATCGGTGAGGACGACCGGCTTGCCCTCGTCGCCGCCTTCGCGGAGGCGGACGTCGATGGGGATCGAGCCGAGGACCGGCACCGAGGCGCCCGTGGTGCGGGTCAGGCCGTCGGCGACGGACTGGCCGCCGCCGGTGCCGAACACGTCGACCATCTCGCCGCAGTGCGGGCAGGGCAGCCCGGACATGTTCTCGACGACACCGACGATCTTCTGATGGGTCTGGACGGCGATGGAACCCGCCCGCTCGGCGACCTCGGCGGCGGCCTGCTGGGGCGTGGTGACGACCAGGATCTCCGCGTTCGGGACCAGCTGGGCCACCGAGATCGCGATGTCGCCGGTGCCCGGCGGGAGGTCGAGCAGCAGGACGTCCAGATCGCCCCAGTACACGTCGGCCAGGAACTGCTGGAGCGCGCGGTGCAGCATCGGGCCGCGCCAGACGACGGGGGCGTTGCCCGGCGTGAACATGCCGATCGAGATGACCTTCACGCCGTGCGCCGACGGCGGCATGATCATGTTCTCGACCTGGGTGGGACGGCCGTCCGCTCCCAGCATGCGCGGCACGCTGTGGCCGTAGATGTCGGCGTCGACGACGCCGACCTTCAGGCCGTCGGCCGCCATCGCCGCCGCCAGGTTCACCGTCACCGACGACTTGCCGACGCCGCCCTTGCCGGACGCGACCGCGTACACGCGCGTGAGGGAGCCCGGCTTGGCGAAGGGCACCTCGCGCTCGGTCTGGCCGCCGCGCAGTGCGCTCGCCAGTTCCTTGCGCTGCTCGTCGCTCATCACGTCGAGTGTCACGTCGACCCGCGTGACACCGTCGACCGCGGCGACCGCGTCGGTGACGCGCTGGGTGATCGTCTCGCGCATCGGGCAGCCGGAGACCGTCAGGTACACGGCGACCGCGACCGCTCCATCCGCTCCGATGTCCACCGACTTGACCATCCCGAGTTCGGTGATGGGGCGGTTGATCTCGGGGTCGTTCACCGTCGCCAGTGCTTCACGCACCGCGTCTTCCGTAGCCATACGAACGATGGTACGGCGCCCCGCCGGGGCCCAGACACGCCCGTCAGCGGTCGTCTACGTCACGTCCGCGCGACCGTTCTGCCGGGAATACGACATGGCCGTCCCGCAGCCCCTCCAGCTCCTTCACCATGTCCTGCAGTTCGGAGCGGATCCAGTCCCGGGTGGCGACCTCGCCGAGGCCGATCCGCAGGGCGGCGATCTCCCGTGTGAGGTACTCGGTGTCCGCGATGGACCGCTCGTTCTGCTTGCGGTCCTGCTCCAGGTTGACCCGGTCGCGGTCGTCCTGCCGGTTCTGCGCGAGCAGGATCAGCGGGGCCGCGTAGGAGGCCTGGAGCGACAGCATGAAGGTCAGGAAGATGAAGGGATAGCTGTCGAAGCGCAGGTCGTGCGGGGCGAAGCTGTTCCACAGGACCCACACGATGATGACGATCGTCATCCAGACGATGAACCGTCCGGTGCCCAGGAAGCGGGCGATGCGCTCCGAGAGCCGCCCGAAGGCCTCCGGGTCCCACTCGGGCAGGATCCGGCGCCGGGGCGGGCGCGGCTGGTCCAGCCGGACACGGGGGCGGGTCGTCGCGGTGGCGCCGGCCGGGATCCGCTCGGTGCGGGCGAGGTCACGCTCGGGAGCCATCGGGCACCTCACCCTCGGCCAGGTGGAACTCCGTCTCCCGCCAGTCCTCGGGCAGCATGTGGTCCAGCACGTCGTCCACGGTCACCGCGCCGAGCAGCGAGCCCGCCTCGTCGACGACGGGCGCCGCGACCATGTCGTACGTCGCGAAGAACCCGGCGACCACGGGCAGCGCCGCGCCCGGGGCGAGGGTCTGGAGGTCGTCGTCGAGGATCGAGCTGACCAGCGTGTACGGGGGGTCGCGCAGCAGCCGCTGGAAGTGGACCGTGCCCAGGTACTTGCCGGTCGGCGTCTCGTCGGGCGGACGGCAGACGTACACCTGGGCGGCGAGCGCGGGGGAGAGGTCGGGGTTGCGGACCCGGGCCAGGGCGTCGGCGACGGTGGCGTCGGGCCGCAGCACGATCGGCTCGGTCGTCATCAGACCGCCCGCGGTGTGCTCCTCGTACGCCATCAGGCGGCGCATGTCGGCGGCGTCGTCGGGCTCCATCAGGCTCAGCAGCCGCTCCTTGTCCTTCTCGGGCAGCTCGGAGAGCAGGTCGGCCGCGTCGTCGGGGTCCATGGCCTCCAGGACGTCCGCGGCGCGCTCCTCCTTGAGCTTGCCGAGGATCTCGATCTGGTCGTCCTCCGGCAGCTCCTCCAGGACGTCGGCGAGCCGGTCGTCGTCGAGGGCGGCGGCCACCTCCGCGCGGCGCTTGGCGGACAGGTGGTGCAGGACGTTCGCCAGGTCGGCCGGGCGCAGCTGCTCGAAGGTGGCCAGGAGGCTCTCCGCGCCCTGCCCGTGCTCCTCCAGGGAGAACCCGGTGACGGCCGACCACTCCACGGTCAGTTTCTCGCCCTTGCCGCGCCGGAAGGCACCCGACCTCCTGCCCTTCTGCACGAAGATCCGGTCGATCTCCCAGTCCCGGCGGGCCGGCAACTGCCGCACGGACAGATCGAGGACGGTGACCTCCTCACCGGTCTCGGCGAGCGTGACGCGCCGGTCGAGCAGCTCGCCGAAGACGAGGCGCTCGGTGGGCCGCTGTTCGAAGCGGCGGACGTTCAGCACGCCGGTGCTGAGGACCTGGCCGGACTCGATGCTGGTCACCCGGGTCATGGGCAGGAAGATCCGGCGCCGGTTGGTCAGTTCGACGACCAGTCCGAGCAGCCTCGGCGGCTTGCGGCCGACCCGCAGCATGACGACCAGGTCACGGACCCGCCCCACGGTGTCGCCGTTGGGGTCGAAGACCGCGACTCCGGCGAGGTGGGAGACGAAGATCCGGGGGGCGCCCGCTGCCATGTCCGGACCTCCTTCTCGTACGCGCTCGTACGGGCTGTTCGCTGCCTCGTTCCCCGCGGTGTTGCGGGTGAGGTTCTTTTCCCAATTGCCCGCTCGTGCGGGCTTCAGGCTAGCCCGTCCCGATCGGGTACGCCCTGGTGAGCGGTCCGGACGGACTGGCTCCGATCGCCCCCGGGGACCCCGGTACGCTGCGGTACGCCGTTCAGGAGTCCCCCGCAGAAAGGCAGCCCCCTCTGTGACTGCGATCGCCCAGGGCCGTACCCGTCGACGGGCTCCGCTGGTGAGCGCGATGTGCGCGCTGGCCGTGACGGGACTGGGACTCACCGGGTGCGCCGACGAGGACCCCGACGCGGGGACGAACGGGGTCGGCAAACTGGCCGCCGACAAGATCCAGGCCAAGGCGCAGGCCGCCGCCGGGGAGGTGGACGCGGTGCGGCTGTCGGGGACCGTGGTCGCCGGGGGGAAGTCGTACAAGCTCGACATGAGCCTGAAGTCGGACGGCGCCACGGGGTCGGTCACCGCCGGCGGCACGGCCTTCCACCTGCTGCGGGTCGACGAGGAGCTGTACCTCAAGGCGGACGCCGCGTTCTGGAAGCACGAGGACGGCAAGTCCGACGACGTCGGCTCCGACACCGCGGCGGCGGGCAAACTCGACGACAAGTATGTGAAGGTGCCGACCGGTGACCCCTCGTACAAGAAGTTCAGCGGGTTCACGGACAAGGACCTCCTTCTCGACAGTGTGCTGACACTGCACGGTTCGCTGGACAGGGACGGGCACCACGAGCAGGCCGGGGTGCGCACCATCCGCATCACGGGGGACGGGGGCTCCGGCGGCACGCTGGACGTGTCCCTGGAGGGCAAGCCCTACCCGCTGCGCCTGGAGCGCGCGGGCGGGGCGGGCACGCTGACCTTCTCCGCCTGGGGCAAGGACTTCACCCTGGAGGAGCCGGCGAAGGACGAGACGGTGGACTACGGCAAGCAGCTTCCGACGTCCTGACCGGCTACGCGCGCGTGCCCTTCTTCCGTTTCTTCCTCAGCAGCAGCCGCGGAAGGCCCGCCGGGGCCGGCTGACGGGTCGTCGCCGGGGACGGCACCGGCGGCGCCGACAGGTTTCCGTCGGGCAGCGGCGACGTACCTCCGGTGGGCTCCAGCCGGATCACACGGCACTCGCGCGCCCAGCGTCCGGTCATCGCCTCGCCGTCGGGCGCGTTCAGCCGCTTGCCCTTGAGGTCGGCGACCGCCGCCTCCCACGCCTTCGTGCCGGGGGCGAGCTGCACGACCCGCGCGGTCCAGGTGACCAGCCGGCCGCCCTTGTCCTTGCTGCGCACGGTCACCTCGGCCGTCACACCGTCGGCCAGCCCCGGCAGCGGCTGCTCGCCGGGCCCGTCGCCGACCAGAGCGGCCGCGCCCTCGTGCCACACGTGCCACAGCGCACGCGCGGTGCGTTCACCGGCCGCCTCGACCCAGATGAGGCCGGACTTCTTGGTGGCCTCCTCGACGAGGGCCGGGTCGAGCAGCTCGCGTGTCATGGGGACCACCCTATCCAGGCGGCTCTCACAGCCAGCCGTTGCGCTTCAGCGTGCGGTGGATGCCCACACAGAGCGCCACCGTCACCGACATCATCACCGGGTAGCCGTACCGCCAGTGCAGCTCCGGCATGTGGTCGAAGTTCATGCCGTAGACCCCGCAGACCATCGTCGGTACGGCGATGATGGCGGCCCAGGACGTGATCTTGCGCATGTCCTCGTTCTGCGCGACGGACGCCTGCGCGAGGTTGGCCTGGAGGATCGAGTTGAGCAGCTCGTCGAAGCCGATGACCTGTTCCTGGACCCGGGCGAGGTGGTCGGCCACGTCACGGAAGTACTTCTGGATGTCGGGGTCGATCAGCCGCATGGGCCGCTCGCTCAGCAGCTGCATCGGCCGCAGCAGCGGCGACACCGCCCGCTTGAACTCCAGTACCTCGCGCTTGAGTTGGTAGATCCGGCCGGCGTCCGTGCCGCGCGGGCTGCCCTTGCGGCCCGGCGAGAACACCTCCGTCTCGACCTCGTCGATGTCGTCCTGCACGGCGTCGGCGACCGCGATGTAGCCGTCGACGACGTGGTCGGCGATGGCGTGCAGTACCGCCGACGGGCCCTTCTCGAGCAACTCCGGGTCGTCCTGGAGGCGGTGGCGCAGCGCGCGCAACGAGCCCTGGCCGCCGTGCCGGACGGTGATGAAGAAGTCCTTGCCGGTGAAGCACATGACCTCGCCGGTCTCCACGATCTCACTGTTGGCGTCGAGTTGGTCGTGCTCGACGTAGTGGATGGTCTTGAAGACGGTGAACAGGGAGTCGTCGTAGCGCTCCAGCTTGGGGCGCTGGTGGGCCTGGACCGCGTCCTCCACGGCCAGCGGGTGCAGCCCGAACTCCCGGGCGATACCGGCGAACTCACTCTCCGTCGGCTCGTGGAGTCCGATCCACACGAAGCCGCCGTCGCGGCGCACCTGGCGCATCGCCTCGTGCGGGGCGAGCGGCGTCGGCATCTCGACGCGGGCGCCGTCGCGGTAGACGGCGCAGTCGACGACGGCCGAGGGGGTGGCGGGGTCGCGGGTGGTGTCGTACGGGCCGCTCTCCTTGCGCAGGGAGGGGCGGGACGGACGGACCACGGCACGCAGGTCGCGGATCATCGACATGGCAGGCTCCTTCGCGACAGGCAACGAAAGGCGCCGACGACGGGTGGAACTACCCGGAATGGGGACGTCCTGACTGCGGATGTTTGGTACGTCCACAAAGCGGGGAGCACCGCACCGTCGCGGTGGCGGGTTTCGCTACTGATTCAGCTACTGCTTCAGATCAGACGGATCGCGCGGACCGAAGAGGTCAGGGGGATCCGGTACAACGAAACGAAGTGCTCTTCCGAGTGAGGACGCGAACGCGAGAGGCGGCGGTCGGCCGGAGCCAGAGCTACATCAGCGGCGGGAAGAGCGAGTGGTACTGCACGGTCGACTTCGATCCATGACAGCCCCACCTCCTCCAGCCGGTCCCCCGTGAGGGAATACCTTCGGCGTCGGAGCTTGATCGCGACGCTTCTGCGTGCTGCCCCGAACCACCGGCCCAGAGTAGCAGCCGACCGAAGTGTCAAGGCGCTGCTTTGCCTTGTGCTGGTGAGTTCTATGCTCGCGGCATGGCAGATGTTCTTCCTCTGGTCGAGGCCCGGTTGCGCAGCGCGCTGGGCGAGCCGGACGCCCGCGCCGCGGTCACCTTCCTGGGCACGGACCGCATCGAGGTCCTGCGTTTCCAGGAGGGTGACATCGTCCGCTACGCGACCCTCGGCATGTCCGCGCAGCCGATGAGCGACCCCACCGCGGTGCTCGCCGACCCGGTCAAGGGGCCTCGCGCCGAGCTGGTCCTGTCCGTGCGCGCCGGTCTCGCCGACACCGGCAAGGTGCTCCGGCCCCTCGCCGTGCTCGCGGCTTCCCCGCAGGTCGAGGGTGTGGTCGTGGCGCCCGGCGCCTCCCTCGACGTCGGTGAACCCCTGTGGCCCGGCGCCCCGTTCACCTCCGTGCTGGTCGCCGAGCCCGGCGGTCTGATCGAGGACCTCGACCTCGACGAGCCGCTCGATCCGGTGCACTTCCTGCCGCTGCTGCCGATGACCCCCAACGAGGCGGCCTGGAAGCGCGTGCACGGCGCCCAGGCCCTCCAGGAGCGCTGGCTGACACACGGGACGGACCTGCGGGATCCGTCCCGCAGGTCCGTCCCGCTGGAGTGACCGAGCTCACCGACCGGCGGCCGGATCCGGTCAGTTGGCGAACACGGTGACCCCGTCCTCGGCGGCGTGCCCCGGTTCCAGCTCGGCGGCCTCGTGCGTGAGCGCCTCACGCCGTACGGCCACCACGACCGCGCCCAGGACCGCGGTGACCGCCGCGACGACGAACGGGACGTGGATGTCGGTCCACTCCTCGATCCGCGGCGCGAGGAACGGCGCGGCGGCCGCGGCGAACCAGCGGACGAAGTTGTAGCCGGCGCTCGCGACCGGGCGTGGGGCGTCCGACACGCCCAGGGCCAGCTCGGTGTACACGGTGTTGTTCACACCGATGAAGGCACCGGACAGGATCGTGCAGGCCACGGCGGTGGCGTGGTCGCCGTAGCCGAGGACGAGGACATCGGCGGCGAGCAGCAGCAGCGAGCCGCCGAGCACCTTCAGCGAGCCGAACCTTCGCTGCAGCCGGGGGGCCACCAGGACCGAGAAGACGGCGAGCAGCAGACCCCAGGCGAAGAACACCGCGCCCGACGCGTAGGGCGTCATGTCCAGCACGAACGGCGTGAAGGCCAGCACGGTGAAGAACGTGTAGTTGTAGAAGAACGCCGAGACCGCCGCCGAGGCCAGACCACCGTGGCCGAGCGCCCTCAGCGGGTCCAGCAGCGAGGTCCTGCGGGCCGGCTTCGGCTGTTCCTTCAGGAACGCCGTGATGCCCAGGAAGCCGATCGCCATCAGCGCCGCCGTGCCGAAGAAGGGGTAGCGCCAGCTGGCGTCGCCCAGCAGCGCGCCGAGCAGGGGCCCGCACGCCATGCCGAGGCCGAGGGCGGACTCGTACAGCAGAATCGCCGCCGCGCTCCCTCCCGCCGCCGCGCCGACGATCACCGCGAGGGCGGTGGAGACGAACAGCGCGTTGCCCAGGCCCCAGCCCGCCCGGTAGCCGACGAGTTGTCCGACGGTGTCGGAGGTGCCGGCCAGGCCCGCGAAGACGACGACGAGGGCGAGGCCGAGCAGCAGGGTCCGGCGACCGCCGATCCGGCTGGAGACGAAGCCGGTCACCAGCATCGCGAAGGCGGTGATCAGGAAGTAGGAGGTGAAGAGGAGTGAGACCTGGCCGGCCGTGGCGTCCAGGCCCTGGGCGATGGACGGCAGGATCGGGTCGACGAGTCCGATGCCCATGAAGGCGACGACGGACGCGCCGGCGGTCGCCCAGACCGCCTTGGGCTGCCGCAGAAGGCCACCGGCTCCCGCATCGAAGGGGTCCATGTTTGCTCCCGTCCCGAACAGATGGTTGGTGTTTGCACATACTAAGTTAGTCAAGCTAATTAATGCAAGATACATCTATATGGTCCGTCGGGCAGGGGTTCCGCCCGGACGGGTGATCGTCCTTGACGTGGGCCGGATCGGGTAGGACCGTGGGGCTCTATGAGGGGCGAACCCAGTTGCCCGAAGTGTGGTGGCCGGGTCAGGGCTCCCGGCCTCTTCTCCGATTCCTGGCAGTGCGACGTGCATGGGGCCGTGTATCCGCTCCAGCCCGTGATCCCGCCCAGCGTCGAGGCCCTCAGCGTCGTCGTGCACCGCACCCAGGTGCCGGTGTGGATGCCGTGGCCGTTGCCGGTCGGCTGGCTGTTCACGGGCGTCACCTATGCCGGTGACGACCGCAGCGGCGGCCGTGCCAGCGCCGTCGCCTGCACGGGCCCCGGCCCGCTCGGCGGCATGGGGGAGCTGATCCTCGTCGCGGAGGAGCTGGGCGTCGGACTCGGCGCGCGCTACGCCGGGATGGACGGCCCCGACCCCGGCCCGTACATGAACGTCGAGAAGCCGCCCCAGGCCAAGGTCCTCGCCGCCGGCCGCCCCACCCCGCTCTGGCTGGTCAACGGCGCTCCCGACGACCGCGCGGTCTTCGCGGGCGAGGCGCGGGGTCTGTGGCTGTGGGCGGTCGTCTGGCCCGAGCAGTCGGGACTGCTGATGTACGACGAGCTGGTGCTGACCGATCTGCGGGACGCTGGGGCCGAGGTCGAGCTGGTGCCCTGCGGGGCGCTGTCGCCGCGGCTGCTGAAGCCGTGAGGGTGGCTTCCTGGCCTGGGAGCCTTTGGCGGGGCGACTGAGTGGGCGCCTGAGTGTAGGGGGCTCTTCCCCGGTTCGGGTGTGACATGGGAGTCCGTAAATCCGGTTATCCTTGAGCGTCCCCGTCCACCCGTCACCGCCTGGAGCCCGCGTCGTGCGCATCGATCTGCACTGCCACTCCACGGCTTCCGACGGTACGGACACCCCGGCCGAGCTGGTGCGCAAGGCCGCGGCCGCCGGACTGGACGTCGTCGCGCTGACCGACCACGACAGCACCCGTGGGTACGCCGAGGCGATCGCCGCGCTGCCGCACGGGCTGACCATGGTCACCGGCGCCGAGCTGTCCTGCCGTGTCGACGGCATCAGCATGCACATGCTGGCCTACCTCTTCGACCCCGACGAGCCCGCCCTGCTCGCCGAGCGCGAGCTGGTGCGCGACGACCGGGTGCCGCGGGCGCGCGGGATGGTCGCCCGGCTCAACGAACTGGGCGTGCCCGTCACCTGGGAGCAGGTCGCGCGGATCGCGGGGGAGGGTTCCGTCGGGCGCCCGCACGTCGCCACCGCGCTCGTCGAACTCGGCGTCGTGCCGACCGTGAGCGACGCGTTCAGTCAGCACTGGCTGTCCGACGGGGGCCGGGCCTACGTCGCGAAGCACGAGACCGACCCCTTCGAGGCGATCCGGCTGGTCAAGGCGGCCGGCGGGGTCACCGTCTTCGCCCACCCGGCCGCGAGCAAGCGGGGCCGGACGGTACCGGAGTCCGTGATCGCCGAGCTGGCCGCCGCGGGCCTCGACGGCATCGAGGTCGACCACATGGACCACGACGACGACACCCGCACGCGACTGCGCGGGCTCGCCGCCGACCTGAGCCTGCTGGTGACCGGGTCGAGCGACTACCACGGCAGCCGCAAGACGTGCGTGCTCGGCGAGTACACGACGGACCCCGAGGTCTACGGGGAGATCACCCGGCGCGCGACGGGCGCGTTCCCGGTGCCGGGGGCCGGCGGAGCCTGAGGCTCACCTCCGACCCGTCACCCTTCATCCTCCTTCCGCAAGGCTTCCGTACTGATGTTCGACGTCGCCGTCTTCGGCTCCCTCTTCCTCACCCTCTTCGTCATCATGGATCCCCCCGGGATCACCCCGATCTTCCTCGCGCTGACCTCCGGGCGTCCCGCCAAGGTGCAGAAGCGGATGGCCTTCCAGGCCGTCTGCGTGGCCGGCGGAGTCATCACGGTCTTCGGGCTCCTCGGCCACCAGATCCTGAACTACCTGCATGTGTCCGTGCCCGCGCTGATGATCGCGGGTGGACTGCTGCTCCTGCTGATCGCCCTGGACCTGCTGACCGGCAAGACCGACGAGCCCAAGCAGACCAAGGACGTCAACGTGGCGCTGGTCCCGCTCGGCATGCCCCTGCTGGCCGGGCCCGGCGCGATCGTGTCCGTCATCCTGGCCGTGCAGAAGGCCGACAGTGCCGCCACGCAGGTGTCGGTGTGGGCGGCGATCCTCGCCATCCATGTCGTGCTGTGGGTGGTGATGCGCTACTCGCTGCTGATCATCCGCGTCATCAAGGACGGCGGAGTGGTCCTCGTGACGCGCCTCGCGGGCATGATGCTGTCCGCCATCGCCGTGCAGCAGATCATCAACGGCGTCACGCAGGTCATCCAGGGGGCCTGAGGCCCGCCCGGTACGCGCAGAGCCCCCTGCGGCATCGTGCCGTGGGGGGCTCTGAAGTCTGGTGAGGACCCGTGGTGTCACGAGGCCGAGGTGTCGGCCGGACGGATCCACAACCGCTGCCCGATGGCGGCGGCCTGCTGAACGATCCGGTTGACGGAGGCGGCGTCCACGACGGTGCTGTCCACGGGGGTACCGTCGACGTCGTCGAGTCGCATGATTTCGAAGCGCATGGGCTTCTCCCTTCGTCTGGTCATCCTCCTGAGGAGAATTGCTTGCTGTACATGGGAGTCAACCCCGTGCGGGTTACGAACATTCCCTACGCTAAAGAAATTTTTCGAACGTCTAATTACTAACCGGTAAGGGAGCTGGTCCGGCGAGCGCCGGAACGTTGACCGCCACGGTCGTCGAGCGGCCTCGGTGGACCGAACGGGACCGGTTGTGTTCGCAGCGTGACCGCCGGGACAATGGGCGTGATGAACGACGACCTCGAGGCCCTCGCCGCCCACATCGACCGCACGAACGAGCTGCTCACCCGCATGCTCGCCGAGGTGGCCAAGACACCCTCGACCCATGCGATCTTCGTCGACGCAGGGTACCTCTACGCGGCTGCGGGCCGGCTGGTCACCGGGACCGAGGACCGCCGGGCCTTCGACCTCGACGCCGAGGGCCTGATCGACGCGCTCATCGACCGCGCCCGCACCATCTTCGCGGACAGCCGGCTGCTGCGCGTCTACTGGTACGACGGCGCCCGCCGCCGCATCCACACCTCCGAACAGCAGACCATCGCCGAGCTTCCCGACGTCAAGGTCCGGCTGGGCAACCTCAACGCCAACAATCAGCAGAAGGGCGTCGACTCCCTGATCCGCAGCGACCTGGAGTCCCTGGCCCGCCACCGTGCCATCAGTGACGCGGCGCTGCTGGGCGGCGACGAGGACCTGGTCTCGGCCGTGGAGGCCGCGCAGGGGTACGGCGCCCGCGTCCACCTCTGGGGCATCGAGGCCCCGGAGGGCCGCAACCAGGCGGAACCCCTGCTGTGGGAGGTCGACAGCCAGCGCACCCTCGACCTCGACTTCTTCAAGCCGTACGTCTCCCGGCGCACCGCCCAGACCTACGAGCCGGCCGGCGCGGCCCGGCCCACCCGGGACGACGTCCGCTTCATCGGCGCGCAGATCGCGGCCAAGTGGCTGGCGGCGCGAGGCCGGGAAGCCCTCGTGGAACTGCTGCCCGGCCACCCCTACCTGCCCGGCTCCGTCGACCAGGACCTCCTGGTGGAGGCGGAGGGCATGCTCCAGTACTCGCTGCGCGGCCAGTCGGACCTGCGGCGTGCGCTGCGGGACGGGTTCTGGGAGCACTTGCAGACGCAGTACTAGCCGGCGCCACGGGTCGGGCTCAGTACTGGCCGGGGTCACGGGTCGGACGTAGTGCTGGCCCGGCCATCGGTCGGACGCAGTGCCGGTCCGGGCCGCAGGTCGGTCGCGTCCGGTGGCGGATTCCGCTTCGGTCAGTCCCTCTCCGGGCGGATCTTGTCCCAGAAGTCGGCGAGCGCGTGGGCCGTCGGCAGGGGCTGGTCCAGGTTCGGCGAGTGCTCGGCGCCCGCGACGACCGTCCGGTGCGCGCCCAGGTCCATCGCCATGTCGTCCAGCAGGGTCACCGGCCAGGTGTCGTCACGGGCTCCGGACAGGACGTGGAAGGGCAGCGGCACAGCGGCGAGTTCCGCCACCCGGTCCGGCTCCGCCAGCAACTGGCGTCCGGTGGCGAGGAGTTGGGCGGGTTTGTGGTTCACCCAGCGCTGCCGCAGCAGGGCCGGTTCGCCGAAGCCACGCGCCGGGCCGCCGACTTCCTCCGGCGGTCCCATCGCCAGGATGGCCTCCCACACCTCGGGCATCGTCATCAGCGCGAGCGCGTCGTGCAGCAACTGCACACGCTGCCGCTGCGACTCGGAGATCTGCGCCGGGCCCGACGCGACGAGCGTGAAGGAGAGGAAGGGAGAGTGGTCGATCAGGACGGCGGCGCGGGCGATCTGACCACCGAGGGAGTGCCCGGCCAGATGCACAGGGGTGCCGAGCGCGGCCGCCTGCGCGAGCACGTCGTGCGCCAACTCCTCCCGGGCGTAAGGAGCTTCGTCGAACTCGGGACCGTCGCTCTGGTTCTGCCCGCGCCCGTCCACGGCGACCGTGCGGTACCCGCGCGCCGCCAGCGGCTCGTGCAGCAGGTGGAAGTCCTCCTTGCTGCCGGTGAACCCGGGCAACAGCAGCGCGACGCCGCGCGGCACCACGCCGTCGGCCACGGGCGAGTCGACGACGGCGAACTCACCGCGCGCGGTCCGCAAGGGGTACGCGCGAGCGCCGGGGGGCGGGGTGAAGTCGGGCGGGATGGTCACACGCCGAGGCTACCGGGCCGGGCCGACGGGCTTCGAGTGGAGGGGGCCGTCAGAGGACGACGCCGGTCCGGTCCCGGGAAACGCCGACGGCCCGGTCGCTCCACTGGGGAGGGACCGGGCCGTCGGACTGGGGCCTGGAGGGCGATCAGCTCTCCGCGGACTTCGCGGCGGCCGTCGCCTTGCGCGGACGCCGTGCCTTCGGCTTCGCCTCGTCGGCAGCACCGGCCTCGGCGGCCGGAGCCGTGGTGGCGGTCTTGCGGGTGCGGCGCGGCTTGGTCTCCGGCTCCTGCGTGGCCTGGGCCGGGATGTCGGCGACGGTGGCCGTCGCCTTCGGCTGGGCGGCCTTGCGGGTGCGGCGGGGCTTGACCTCGGCCTCGGCCTCGACGGCCGCGGCCTCGGCCGGGGCGGCAGCGGTCTTGCGGGTCCGGCGCGGCTTGGCCTCCGCGGCCTCGGCCGTGTCGACCGCGGCCTCCGGCGCGGCGGCCGTCTTGCGCGTACGGCGCGGCTTGGCCTCGGCCGTGTCGACCGCGGCTTCCGCGGCCGCTGCCGCCGTCTTGCGCGTACGGCGGGGCTTGGCCTCGACCGCGTCGACGGTGTCCGCCGCGGCCTCCGTCGCGACCGCGGCCTTACGGGCGCGTCGCGGCTTGGCCACCGTGCCCTCGGCCGTGTCGACGGCGGCGGCCTCGGCGGCCGGAGCCGTGGTGGCGGTCTTGCGGGTGCGGCGCGGCTTGGTCTCCGGCTGCTGCGTGGCCTGGGCCGGGATGTCGGCGATGTCGGCGACGGTGGCCGTCGCCTTCGGCTGGGCGGCCTTGCGGGTGCGGCGGGGCTTGACCTCGGCCTCGGCCACGACGGCCGCGGCCTCGGCCGGGGCGGCAGCGGCCGCGGCCGGGGCGGCGGCGGTCTTGCGGGTCCGGCGCGGCTTGGCCTCCGCGGCCTCGGCCGTGTCGACGGCGGCCTCGGCGGCCGGAGCCGCAGTCTTGCGCGTACGACGCCGCGCGGGCTCGGCGGCCACCGCGATGTTCTCCGCGGTTTCGACCGCAGGCTCGACCTCGGCCGGGGCCGTCGCCTTGCGGGTACGGCGGCGCGGCCTGGTCTCGGTCGCCTCCGCCGTGTCGACGGCGGCCTCGGCCGCGGGGGCCTCCACCGGCGCCTGGGCCGGCAGCTGCACCGTGGTCTCGGCTGCCGTCTCCGGCACGGTCACCGGCGCGTCCGCGGGCCTGCGGGTGCGGCGGCGGCGCGGCTTGGTGTCCTCCGGGGCGGCGACGTCGAGGGCCGGGCTCGCCACGGTCTCCGCGACCGCCTCAGCGGCCTCGGGGGCGCTGACCGAGGTCACGGACGCGGCCGTGGCGACCTCCTGCGCCCCGGTGGCACGCCCACGGCGCCGGCGGCGCGGCGTGCGCGACGAGGTCGCGTCCTCCGTGGCGGGCGCCTGCTCG
Organism: Streptomyces sp. ID05-39B; assembly: GCF_033794725.1. Lineage (NCBI taxonomy): Bacteria > Bacillati > Actinomycetota > Actinomycetes > Kitasatosporales > Streptomycetaceae > Streptomyces > Streptomyces sp. ID05-39B. The sequence goes on from NZ_JARGEF010000036.1 coordinate 18,345, forward strand.
GGTGCGGCGGTCCCCACGGGGGCCGACGCGTCGAGGACCTCGCCGTTGCGGGTGCGGCGGCGACGGCGCGGTGTACGTGCGGGGCGCTCACGCTCGGCGGAGCGGGACTCGTCCCGGGCGCCACCACGGCGGTCACCCCGGTCGTCGCGCCCACTGCGGTCGTTGCGGTCGTTACGGCCGCGTCCACCGCGGCCGCCCGGCTCGCCGAGGTCCTCCATCTCCTCCGCGGCGAGTCCGGCACGCGTGCGCTCCGAACGCGGCAGCACACCCTTGGTGCCCGCGGGGATGTCGAGTTCCTCGAAGAAGTGCGGGGACGTGGAGTACGTCTCCGGCGGGTCCGGGAACTTCAGGTCCAGCGCCTTGTTGATGAGCTGCCAGCGCGGGATGTCGTCCCAGTCGACGAGCGTGACGGCGATGCCCTTGGCGCCCGCGCGGCCGGTACGGCCGATGCGGTGCAGGTACGTCTTCTCGTCCTCGGGGGACTGGTAGTTGATGACGTGGGTCACGCCCTCGACGTCGATGCCGCGGGCGGCCACGTCGGTGCAGACCAGGACGTCGACCTTGCCGTTGCGGAAGGCGCGCAGCGCCTGCTCGCGGGCGCCCTGGCCGAGGTCGCCGTGGACCGCGCCGGAGGCGAAACCGCGCTGCTGGAGCTGGTCGGCCAGGTCGGCCGCCGTGCGCTTGGTACGGCAGAACACCATGACCAGGCCGCGGCCCTCGGCCTGGAGGATGCGCGCGACCATCTCGGGCTTGTCCATGTTGTGCGCGCGGTACACGTGCTGCCTGGTGTTCGCGACGGTCGCGCCCGCGTCGTCCGGCGACGTGGCGTTGATGTGCGTCGGCTGCGACATGTAGCGGCGCGCGAGACCGATGACCGCACCCGGCATGGTGGCCGAGAACAGCATGGTCTGACGCTTCACCGGAAGCATGTTGATGATCTTCTCGACGTCGGGCAGGAAGCCCAGGTCGAGCATCTCGTCGGCCTCGTCGAGGACCAGCGAGCGGATGTGCTTCAGGTCGAGCTTCTTCTGGCCGGCGAGGTCGAGCAGTCGGCCGGGGGTGCCGACGACGACGTCGACGCCCTTCTTGAGGGCCTCGACCTGGGGCTCGTAGGCCCGGCCGCCATAAATGGCGAGAACGCGCACATTGCGCACCTTGCCCGCGGTCAGCAGGTCGTTGGTGACCTGCGTACACAGCTCGCGGGTGGGGACGACGACGAGCGCCTGCGGGGCGTCGGTCAGGTCCTCGGGCTTGGCGCGGCCGGCCTCGACGTCGGCGGGGACGGTGACGCGCTCGAGGAGCGGGAGGCCGAAGCCGAGCGTCTTGCCGGTGCCGGTCTTCGCCTGTCCGATGACGTCGGTGCCCGTCAGGGCGACCGGGAGCGTCATCTCCTGGATGGGGAAGGGGGTGATGATGCCGACGGCTTCAAGGGCTTCGGCGGTCTCGGGAAGAATCCCGAGCTCTCGGAACGTGGTAGTCAGGGTGCTGCCTCTTCTGTGTGCGCGGTGCGAGGCGAGCGCGGGGGTCGTGGCGGACCATGTCGGGGACGTCGGCCGCCCTTGGGGCGAGACCGGCAAGACACGGGACCTCTGCCGACGCTCTAGCGTTCGTACCGCTGAGGGGATCCCTCCGGTCGTCGTACGCAATGTGCCGTACGGCCAGGGAGGGCTGTCGGGTCGGAGCCGATCGGGCCACCGACCGGGCATCCTCATACGTGCAGCCCGTCGAATATTCGGCAGGCGCATTACCACCATACCCCGGATTCACGCACATGCGATGGCCGATTCGGTCACGTTGTGGTTGTCACACCGTCGGACATGGTCCTTCGCGTCGTCGTTGTCACACTGATTGACCAGGGACTTCCGTCCCACGACGAGCGGGCTATTGTGCGCTGCATGACGAGCTCTGACAACCCTGAGAACGCCGCCACCGGTATCGCCGCCCAGGACTGGGCGAAGGCATCCGCCGATCCCCAGTACCGGGCCGCGGTCGTGGACCTGCTCGGCGCGCTCGCGTACGGCGAGCTCGCGGCGTTCGAGCGGCTCGCCGAGGACGCCAAGCTGGCACCCACGCTGGAGGACAAGGCGGAGCTGGCCAAGATGGCATCCGCCGAGTTCCACCACTTCGAGCGGCTTCGCGACCGGCTCACGGAGGTCGGTGAGGAGCCGACGCGCGCGATGCAGCCGTTCGTCGCCGCGCTCGACGGCTTCCACAAGCAGACCGCCCCGTCGGACTGGCTGGAGGGCCTCGTCAAGGCCTACGTCGGCGACTCGATCGCCAGCGACTTCTACCGCGAGGTCGCGGCCCGTCTGGACACCGACACCCGGGCCCTGGTGCTGGCCGTGCTGGACGACACCGGTCACGCCGGTTTCGCCGTGGACCGGGTGCGCGCGGCGATCGACGCGGACCCGCGCGTGGGTGGGCGGCTCGCCCTGTGGGCGCGGCGGCTGATGGGCGAGGCCCTGTCGCAGTCGCAGCGGGTGGTGGCCGACCGCGACGCACTGTCGACGATGCTCGTGGGCGGGGTCGCGGACGGGTTCGACCTCGCGGAGGTGGGCCGGATGTTCTCGCGGATCACCGAGGCGCACACCAAGCGGATGGCCGCGCTGGGCTTGGCCGCGTAGTCCCTGCGGGGGCTTCCGGGCTTCCGGGCTTCAGGGCTTTGAGGGCTTCCGGGCTTCCGGGCCGCGCGGCCTCGGGGCCGCGCGGGGTGTGCGGCTGCGGGCCGGTCGCGGCCGGGCCGTCCGCACGGCGGGCCGCGGCCCGGTTCGGCATGGCGTCCTAAGGCGGTCCGGTGCGGGGCCGCCCTCCCGTCCGCGCCTCTTACGCCGTCGCTGATCGGCGGCGGAGTCTTGTCGCCGGGCGCAGGAGCAGGGAGAGGGAAGCGCTGGAGACGATCAGCGCGCCGAGGAGACTGCCGATCGCGGAGCCGGTGCCCAGGGCGCTGTGGGTGACGAAGTCACCGAGCAGGGCTCCGGCCACGCCCGTCATGAGCACCAGGGCGCGGGCCGGTAGCCGGTGGGACAGGCGGTGGAGCGCCGCCCACGCGAGCACGAGGCCGAGCACAGCGGAGGCGAGCGCTTCCAAGATCATCCGTGGTCCTTCCAGGCGGCCGGGCCGTGCACCAGGGTCGTAGCCCGTCTTACCCGTGACCTGCGGAATGCAACCCTGCCCTGTGGCCGGGTTGTGCTCCATCTGTGGAGGACACGGTGGAGGGCACGGTGCGGAGCGGAGGAGCCGGGCGGAACGCGGAAGTGGCCGGGCGGAACGCGGAAGGGGCCCGGCAGCCGAACGGCCGCCGGGCCCCTTCCGTCGAGCGTCGCCTACAGCGCGCCGAAGCCCACCTTGCGCGGGGCCGGCTCGCCCAGCTCCACGTAGGCCAGGCGGTCGGCCGGAACCAGGACCTTGCGGCCGTGCTGGTCCGTGAGGCTGAGCAGCTGCGACTTACCGGCCAGTGCGTCGGCCACCACGCGCTCGACCTCCTCCGGAGTCTGACCGCTCTCCAGAACGATCTCGCGGGGCGCGTGCTGCACGCCGATCTTGACCTCCACGGCTAAGTCCCTCCGACGGTCACGAGGTGCGCGGGCTTCCGCGCCGTACGCTGCACACATTAGCCCGGTGAGGGGACGTACACGGCGCGGCCGTCCACGCCAGGAGCGAACAGCGAGCGGGAACAAACGGCCGGGGTGGTGCCGCTCAGTGCTGCTCGGTCCCGTGCAGCGGGAAACCGGCGATGCCCCGCCAGGCCAGTGAGGCCAGCAGCTGCACCGCCTCGTCGCGCGGGACGCTTCGGTCGCTGTGCAGCCAGGAACGGGCCACCACCTGCGCGAGGCCGCCGAGCCCGGAGGCCAGCAGCATCGACTCCGCGCGCGAGAGACCAGTGTCCTCGGCGATGACGTCGCGGATCGCCTCCGCGCACTCGTTGGTGACCTTGTCGACGCGCTCGCGCACGGCCGGCTCGTTCGTCAGGTCCGACTCGAAGACCAGACGGAAGGCGCCGCCGTCGTCCTCGACGTAAGCGAAGTACGCGTCCATCGTCGCGCGGACGCGCTGCTTGTTGTCGGTCGTGGACGCGAGCGCGCTGCGCACGGCCTGGATGAGCGACTCGCAGTGCTGGTCCAGCAGGGCCAGGTAGAGGTCGAGCTTGCCCGGGAAGTGCTGGTAGAGCACCGGCTTGCTGACGCCGGCGCGTTCGGCGATGTCGTCCATCGCGGCCGCGTGGTAGCCCTGCGCGACGAAGACTTCCTGGGCGGCGCCCAGCAGTTGGTTCCGTCGGGCACGGCGCGGCAGGCGGGTGCCTCGCGGGCGCGCCGCCTCGGTCTGCTCGATGGCTGTCACGCCGCCTCCCAATGTCGTCCCTCTTGCGGTGTGCCGCCGCGCCGCCATCGTACTTTTCGGTAACCGTGGTGCGCGCGGTGCGAACGCAGAATTTCACGGACCGGACGATGGTAAAAGCCGTAGGTAAGGTTTCAAACCGGGGCGTTGTGGGCACAATCGCGCTCCACTCCAGCTCGGTGCACGGCGATTGCCGGCGTTTCCTCGCCTTCCGCGGCGGTGCTCCTCGGTCTCCTCAGCGGTAGTCGTCCTCGTCGTGCCTGATGACGCGCGCCTGTTCGGCGAGGTCGGCCTCGTTGGCCCGGCTGGGGTCGACGCCCTCCAGCGGGTCGTCACTCTCCGGTGCGACGTCGGCCTGCTGCTCGGCGGCGTCGTTCTCCGGCGCCTCGACGCCGATCTCCGCGGCGTCGTCCTCCTCGTCCGTGAACGTCTCCGGATCGGTCGGATCGATGGCCATGGTGGGCTCCCTTCCAACGAACGTCCCTGAAGATGCAGGGGCCACACGCGGGTGCCCTCTGTACGAGCCTAGGAGACACCCTTTTCGGACGCTATGCGATGTGCCCAGGCAATCGCGCAGCCATCTGCGCGACGCGCGGTCGACCTCTTGTGACGGCGAACACACGGGTCCCCGCGTGATCGTCTCGTAACATTGCGGCATGTCTTCGACAGAGCTGCCGTCCGTGCCGCCCACCAGCGTGCTGCCGAAGGCCGCGTCGGTCCGGGTCGCCGAGGGCGAGAGACTGCGGTCGGTCCGCCTGCCCGGTGTCACCCTGACAGTCCGCTCCAGGCCCGCTACGCGCGCGGGACTGCAGCCCGCGCTGTACGTCCACGGCCTCGGCGGTTCCTCGCAGAACTGGTCCGCGCTGATGGCCCAGCTCGACGGCGTCGTCGAGAGCGAGGCCGTCGACCTTCCCGGATTCGGGGACTCGCCGCCACCGGACGACGGCAACTACTCCATCACGGCACACGCGCGTGCCGTCATCCGTCACCTCGACGCGTCCGCCCGCGGACCCGTCCACCTCTTCGGCAACTCGCTCGGCGGCGCCGTGTCCACGCGTGTCGCGGCGGTCCGCCCCGACCTGGTGCGGACGCTCACCCTCGTCTCGCCGGCCCTGCCGGAGCTGCGGGTCCAGCGCACGGCGGTGCCCACGGGACTGCTCGGCATGCCCGGCGTGGCCGCGCTGTTCACCCGGTTCACCCGCGAGTGGACGGCCGAGCAGCGCGTCCGCGGCGTCATGGCCCTGTGTTACGGCGACCCCGGGCGGGTCACCCCGGAGGCGTTCGGATACGCCGTGGAGGAACTCGAGCGGCGGCTGCGGCTGCCGTACTTCTGGGACGCGATGACGCGTTCCGCGCGCGGGCTGGTCAACGCGTACACCCTCGGCGGTCAGCACGGCCTGTGGCGCCAGGCCGAACGGGTCCTCGCCCCGACCCTCCTCGTCTACGGCGGCCGCGACCAGCTCGTCGGCTTCCGCATGGCCCAGCGGGCGGTCCGCACCTTCCGCGACTCCCGCCTGCTCACCCTGCCGAACGCGGGGCACGTGGCGATGATGGAGTACCCGGAGACGGTCGCCACGGCCTTCCAGGAGCTGCTGGAGGAGACGGCCGAGCGTGGCGAGCGGGGATCGCGCCCCGAGTCGGAGGCCGAGCCGGACACGGGCGCGCGGCCGGACGCCGACACCGGGGCCACGCGCGCTGTGAGTACCGGGGTCCGGCGGGCTGCGGACGTCGGGTCGAGGCGGGATACGGACATCGGGTCGAGGCCGGATGCGGACATCGGGTCGAGGCCGGATGCGGACATCGGGTCGAGGCCCGATGCGGGGCCGGACTCAGGCTCGGGAACCGGGTCGGGCTCCGGGGCGTTCTCCGAGCGGGCCGGTGGATCCGCGGGTTCGGGGAGCTGAGGGGCGTGGGACGTCACAGCCGACGCGGGCCTGCGCCCAAGAACGCACCACAGCAGGGCACCGACGGTGCCCCCCAGGGAGCCGCGCCGGCCGAGGCGCGGGGCGACCGTCCCCAGGGCGCGGCCCGGCCCGCCGACGGGCCCTCACCGGCATCGGGGCTTCCCGGCGGGGCCCCTGCTCGCGGGGTGCCCCGGTTCCCGGACGGCACCCCGGCCCACGGTATGCCGCGACTCCCGGACGGCACCCCGCCGCACGGCACGGCGCAGGTCCGCGGCGGGCACCCCGAGCAGCATGAGGCCGGGGGAGCCTGGGGCGGGTTGACGGGCCGTACGGCCAGCGGTTCCGGTCCGCTGATCCCGCGACAGCGGCCCGAGTCCGCGGCCGGGGTCAGGCAGCGGCGGACGGATGCGGCGGGAGGTCCGCGCCAGGACTACCTCGACGCCTTCACCCTGGACGACGACGACGTCTTCGCGCGCCGTGTGCCCGTGGCAGCCGCCGCGGCCACCACGCTCGCCACCGACGCCTACGTCACCCCGCGCCCCACCGACGCCTACGTCTCCGTCACCGACTGGGACAGGAGTCCCCGTCCGGCTCCCGCGGGCGGCGGGGCCGGCGCGTCCGGGGGAGAGCCGCCCACCGGTGAGCCGGCGGCCCGGGGTGGCAAGGGCCGGGCGTTCACCGGCATCGCCGCCGCAGCCGTCACCACCGTGCTCGCCGTGGTCGTCGCCGGCCAGGTCACCGACGCGCGCGACGACTCCGTCCAGTCGCGGTCCACGGCCGACAAGGCCGCCCGTGACGCGCGCGACAGCGCCGCGCGCGACGCCGAGCGGCCGAGCCCGTCGGCGTCACCCAGCGTGGTCACGCTGACGTACGACCAGAAGATGAGCGCGCGGTACAGGCTCGGGGCCGGCTTCGCGGGGTCGGGGAAGTTCGACGCCGTACCCGGTATCGACAAGGCGCCCGGCAAGGGGCAGAAGTACACCTACCGCGTGGATGTGGAGCAGGGGCTCGGCCTCGACGCCGCGGTGTTCGCGCAGGCCGTGCAGAAGACGCTGAACGACGACCGCAGCTGGGCCCATGACGGCGCGCGGACCTTCGAGCGCATCCACTCGGGCGAGCCCGACTTCGTCATCACGCTCGCCAGCCCCGGCACCACCGCCGAATGGTGCGCGAAGTCCGGCCTGGACACCACCGAGGACAACGTCTCGTGCGACTCGGCCGCCACCGAACGCGTGATGATCAACGCCTACCGGTGGGCGCAGGGCTCCCCGACCTACGGCGACGAGATGTACGCCTACCGGCAGATGCTGATCAACCACGAGGTCGGCCACCGGCTCGGCTACGGCCATGTCACCTGTGACAAGGACGGCGACCTGGCCCCGGTCATGCAGCAGCAGACGAAGTTCCTGGAGTACGAAGGGATCCGCTGCCGACCCAACCCCTGGGCCTATCCGAACAGTTGACGAACACCCAGGGAGCGCCTGCGGGGCGCCCGGAAGGCGTCCGCACGCCCCCTGAGGTGTAACGTTTCGCGCTCGCCTGATCTCTTAGTGCGACGCAACGCCACTCGCACGGGAAAGTTACGACCGTTCACCCCTTTTGGTGGTGCGACGGACAACCGTCCATCGCGCCACCGCCTTGTCCGCATACGTTCGTCCCGCTGCGAGCCGCCGGGTCAACGGCGGCTCCCCAAACGGGAGATCGGGGGTGCACGCGTGCGCATCGGACTGCTTACGGAGGGTGGCTATCCGTATGTGAATGGTGATGCGGGGCTCTGGTGCGACCGGCTCGTGCGCGGGCTCGGGCAGCATGAGTTCGGCGTCTACGCGCTCAGCCGCAGCGAGCGCCAGGAGGTCGCCGGCCAGGTCGCGCTGCCGCCGCAGGTCACCGGCGTGCGTACCGCGCCGCTGTGGACCGCCGAGGACGACGGGGTGGTGCACGGACGGCGTGCGCGCCGGCGTTTCACCGAGCACTACGGCGCGTTGGTGTCCGTGTTGTGCGAAGGGGCGCCCGCAGGTGCGGGGACCGACCGTTCCGGCGCCCAGGCGGACCGTTTCGGCAACGCGCTGTACGGGCTCGCGGAACTCGCTCGCGACGAGGGCGGCCTGGTGGGCGCGCTCCGCTCGGAAGGCGCCGTGCGCGCCCTGGAACGTGCCTGTCGTGCGCCGGGCGCCGCCGGTACGGCGCGTGAGGCGCGCGTACCCGATCTGCTCGCCGTCGCCGCTCACCTCGAACGCGCCCTGCGCCCCCTCTCGCTGGACTGGTACGAGGACGACGGGGGCGACGGCCTGGGCTCGGTCGACCTCTGCCACGCCGCATCGGGGGGTGCGGCGGCGCTTCCGGGCCTGCTCGCCCGGCACTTCTTCGGAGTGCCGCTGCTGGTGACGGAGTACGGCGTCCGGTTGCGGACGCACTATCTCGGGGCCGGCGGGGGCACGGCTGTCGCACCCGGAGCGACTTCGACCCCGCGGGCGGCGTCGGGCCCGGCAACCGGTCGGGCGGCTGGAACGGTGGCCGTCCCGGACGGCGCCCCGGCCGTACGGTCCCTGCTCGCGGCCTTCCACGGGCGGCTCGCCGCCGAGGTGTACCGGCAGGCGGCATGTGTCACGCCCGGCAACGCCCACGCCCGCCGCTGGCAGGAGCGCTGCGGCGCCGACCCGGCCAAGCTGCGGACGGTCCACCCGGGCATGGACGCCTCCCGCTTCGCCGAGGTCGGTGACTCCCCGGACGCCGCCGACCCGCGCACGCTGGTCTGGGTCGGCAGGGTCGAACCGGCGAAGGACCTGGTCTCCCTGCTCCACGCCTTCAGGGAGATCCGCAAGGAGGAGCCCGGGACCCGGCTGCGGATCTTCGGCGCTGCCGCCGGGACGGAGGGCGAGGCCTACCTCGGTCACTGCCGGATGCTGGCCGCGCAGCTCTTCCCCGACGAGGCGGCCGGGCCGCACTCCGAAGGCGACAACCCGGTGTCCTTCGAGGAGATCGGCGGCCCGGAGGTGCCCGGACTCGCCGAGGCGTACGCGGCCGGTGCCGTCGTCGTCCTGTCCAGCGTCGTCGAGGGGTTCCCGGTCGGTCTGGTCGAGGCGATGTTCTGCGGGCGCGCGACCGTGTCCACGGACGTCGGCGCGGTGGTCGAGGTCATCGGCGGCACCGGACTCGTCGTCCCGCCGCGCAACCCGCGGGCGCTCGCGGAGGCGTGCGTGGCCCTGCTGCGCGACCCCGGACGCCGTGCACGCCTGGGTGCCGCCGCCCGAGCACGCGCCCTCGAACTGTTCACCATCGAGCAGAACATCGCGGCCTTTCACGGCACTTACCTGGAGATCGTCTCCCGGAGCCCGGTCCGCCGGGGCGCCCTCGACGCGGCCGGTGAACCCCGGCCCTTCGCGGTCCCGGCCGAGGCCTGGCTGCCTGGCCGATGGACCGGCCTCGGTGGGCGGGCCACTCCCCGGCACCCGTCCACCTGGGCGGCCGGACCGCCGGTGCGGGGTACGGCCGCGGCCCGCGGTTCCGTCGGGGCGCCTGGCCTGTCGACGCCCTCCACCCCGACTCCCGCCGCTGCTCCTGCCACCGCTCCTGCCACTGCTCGTGTCACCGCTCCTGCCGCTGCTCCCGTCGTGGCGACCGAGGGGGCCCGATGAGCGGCCTGGGCGAACTCGACCGCCCCGCGACGCCGGTGAGTCCCGGTGCCTGGGACGAACGTTCCGGGGGGTGGCTGGTGAGCGAGGACACCGCTCCGAGCACCGATCCACGGTCCGACTCCGATGGGCCGGCGGCGCCCACCCCCGCCGAGCGTCCCGCGCCGGCCTCCGGCGCACGCCCTTATCCGGATGCCGACCCCGTCGCGCCGCGCCGAGGCGGCGCCGTGGACCCGGTGAAGGCACTGATGCACAGGCACCGAGAGCTCTGCGAGCGGGCGGTCGACCCGCTGGAGATCGCGGCGGGTCTGGAGGCCCACGGCGTCACCGACCGCACCGCCGCGCGGTTCCGGCACCGGGACGTCTTCTCCCTCGCGGAGGAGATGTACGCCCGTGTTCCCCGCGACGGCGACACGCCCCCGCGCCCGGAGTCCACTCCGGCGCCGCGGGCCCGCCCGGACTGGGCGCTGCTCGCCCTCCTGCCGGGCGCCCTGACCGCCGCGACCGTGGTCGGCCTGCGTCTCACCCACGGCCAGGCCCGCGTCCTCGCCGTCGCCGCCGGCGTCCTGGCGGTGACCCTGACCCTGCGCGCCGCGCTGCGCCGGGGCCCGTTGAGCCCTCGCCGGGGCCGGCCCTCGTCGAGCCCACGCGGTGGCTCGCACCCCGGCAGGCACCACACCGGCGGCTCGACCTGCTGGCTCCTCGCCTACGCAGCCCTCGGCGACGGTCTGCTGCGCGCCGCGGCCGACGGCGGCCCGGACGGCCTGCCCACCGGAGCGCCCGACGGCCCCTGGCCACTCGCCACGGCCCCGCTCCTCACCCTGGCGCTGGCGTGCGTACCCGCCGCCTGGTGTGCGCACCTTCTCGCCGTACGCGCCCGGCGCAGGCTGGACACCAGCCGGGGCCTGGACGAGTTCGCCGCCTCCGTCCGGCCGTTGCTGCTCAGCGTCTTCGCCCTGTTCCTGTGCGCGCTCGCGGTCCTCACCGGTGTCTGCGCGGCCGCCCTCGGCGAACCAGCCGCCTACGCGGCAACGCTCGGTCTGGGTGCGCTGCTCCTGCTCTCCCGCCTCCTCACGATCCACGGCTTCACCCACGCCCCGGCGGTCGTCCTCAGGGCGGCGAGTGGGGCCGAGGCGCTCGCCCTGGCCGCCCTCCTCGCGGGCCGGCTGCCCCGCTGCGGCTTCCTGGCCGCACCCGTGGACACCCTCATGGCCGCCTGGGGCCCCGCCGGAGTGCCCGCCCTCGCCTGCGGGGCGGCGGCCCTCACCCTGCTGATCCACGCGACCCGCACCCTCACCAGGGCCTCGGCCCACGCGCGAACGGACCAGCCGTGCTGACCCGGCGCCGTCCGCCCGCCCCCGACCATCGCGCGCCGCGCCACCCCCACCGTGCACGGACCGCACGACGCACGCGCTCCTCCACCCATGAAATCCCCCTAAGGAGAGACCAGATGACCACCTCCCGATCCGGAGCGACCGGAGCCACCGGGACACCCGCGGTCGCAGGAGCCCGCGCGGTCACCGGAGCAGCCGCGGCGAACACCCCGGGAGCCGAGCGATGAGGGTCCTGCTGACCGGTGCCAACGGCTACGTCGGCCGCTTCGTCGCCGACCGTCTGCTGGCCGACCCGGCCGTCCAGCTCACCGCGCTCGGCCGCGGCGACGACGCCGACGTCCGCTTCGACCTCGCGAGCGGCAGCCCAGGCGCCCTGACCCGCTTCCTCGACGCGGTCCACCCCCAGGTCGTCGTCAACTGTGCGGGCGCCACCCGCGGCGGAGCCCGGGAACTCACCCGGCACAACACCGTCGCCGTCGCCACCGTCTGCGAGGCGCTGCGCCGCAGCGGATGCGGCGCCCGTCTCGTCCACGTCGGCTGCGGCGCCGAGTACGGCCCCAGCCAGCCCGGTTCCTCCACCGCGGAGGACGCCGTCCCACGCCCCGGCGGCCCGTACGGCGTCAGCAAGCTCGCCGCCACCGAACTGGTCCTCGGCTCCGGCCTGGACGCGGTCGTGCTGCGGGTGTTCTCCCCGGCCGGGCCCGGCACTCCCGCCGGTTCCCCGCTGGGCCGGCTCGCCGAGGCGATGCGCCGCGCCATGCAGTCCGGAGACGGCGAACTGAAACTCGGCGGACTGGGCGCCCAGCGCGACTTCATCGACGTCCGTGACGTCGCCCGCGCCGTGCACGCCGCCTCGCTGTCCGCCGCGCAGGGCGTCATCAACATCGGCTCCGGCCGTGCCGTCCGTCTCCGGGACGCCGCGGCCGTCCTCGCACGCGTGGCGGGATACGGCGGCACCCTGCACGAACTCGACGGCCCGCCCGGCGGCCACCTCAGGCCGACCGTCGTCCACCCCCGCCCCGACTCCGACCATGTGGCCCAGGTGGCGTACCCGTACCCCGACGGGTGTGGCAGCTGGCAGCAGGCCGATGTCCGTACCGCGCGCGACCGGCTGGGCTGGCGGCCGCGGATCAACCTTGAGGAGTCCCTGGCCGACATCTGGATGGAGGCGGCATGCCGTATCTGACCGGTACTCGGGCGGGTACCGCGAGCACCGACGTCCGCGCCGGGTTCGGCGTCCCCGGCTTCGCGCACCCCCTCGTCGCACCGGCCGAGTGGGGCGAACTCGCCCGTCCCGGCAGGCCCTTGCACTGGGTCGTCCTCAATGTCGCCGACGGCCCCGGTGTCCGCCCCGACCCGCACTGCCTGGAGGCCGCGGGCCGGCTGCGCAACGCGGGCGTCCGCGTCCTCGGGCACCTGGACGCCGTCCACGGCGCCCGTGCCTTCGCGGAGGTGATCGCCGACGCCCGCCGTTACCTCGACTGGTACCAGGTCGACGGCTTCCTCCTGGACCGCTGCCCGACCGAACGGGCCGAACTCGCGGAGATCCGCCGCACCGTCGGCACCCTCCGCACGCTCCGTGACACGCCCCACATCGTCCTCGGACACGGCATCCACCCGCACCCCGGATACGCGGAGAACGCCGACCAGCTCGTCACCTTCTCCGGGCCCTGGAGCGACTACCGCTGGTCGCAGGCCGCGGAATGGACCGCCGACCACCCGCCCGAGCGGTTCTGCCACTTCGTCCACGGCGTGCCCCGCGGCCATCTCGACGAGGCGCTGCGGATCGCCCGGTGGCAGGGAGCGGCCACGATCTGGTTCACGGACCGTCACGATCGGGACGGCGCGTGCGACCCGTGGGAGACCATGCCCGGCTACTGGGACGACATCGTCTCGCGGATCGGAACAGGTGTCTCGGAATGAAGAAGGCCATGGCAGTGTTACGCGGAGAACAACTGTAGTGATTGACCGACCAACGGAGTCCCCGTGTCGCTGCCACCCCTGGTCGAGCCGGCTGCCGAGCTCACCGTAGACGAGGTCCGCAGGTACTCCCGCCACCTGATCATCCCCGACGTGGGGATGGACGGGCAGAAGCGGCTGAAGAACGCCAAGGTGCTGTGTGTGGGCGCCGGCGGCCTGGGCTCGCCGGCGCTGATGTACCTGGCCGCGGCGGGCGTGGGCACGCTCGGCATCGTGGAGTTCGACGAGGTCGACGAGTCGAACCTCCAGCGCCAGATCATCCACAGCCAGGCCGACATCGGCCGCTCCAAGGCCGTGTCCGCCCGCGATTCCGTCCTCGGCATCAACCCGTACGTGAACGTGGTCCTTCACGAGGAGCGGCTCGAGGCCGACAACGTGATGGACATCTTCAGCCAGTACGACCTGATCGTCGACGGCACGGACAACTTTGCGACCCGTTACCTGGTCAACGACGCCGCCGTGCTGCTGAACAAGCCGTACGTGTGGGGCTCGATCTACCGCTTCGACGGTCAGGCGTCCGTGTTCTGGTCGGAGCACGGTCCCTGCTACCGCTGCCTCTACCCGGAGCCCCCGCCCCCCGGCATGGTCCCCTCCTGCGCCGAGGGCGGCGTGCTGGGCGTGCTGTGCGCGTCGATCGGCTCCATCCAGGTCAACGAGGCCATCAAGCTCCTCGCGGGCATCGGCGAGCCGCTCGTCGGCCGCCTGATGATCTACGACGCCCTGGAGATGCAGTACCGCCAGGTCAAGGTCCGCAAGGACCCCGACTGCGCGGTCTGCGGCGAGAACCCGACCGTCACCGAACTCATCGACTACGAGGCCTTCTGCGGCGTCGTGTCCGAGGAGGCCCAGCAGGCGGCCGCCGGTGCGACGATCACTCCCAAGCAGCTCAAGGAGTGGATCGACGACGGCGAGAACATCGAGATCATCGATGTCCGCGAGCCGAACGAGTACGAGATCGTCTCCATTCCCGGCGCCAAGCTGATCCCGAAGAACGAGTTTCTGCTCGGCACCGCCCTGGAGGGTCTGCCGCAGGACAAGAAGATCGTCTTGCATTGCAAGACGGGTGTCCGCAGTGCGGAGGTCCTCGCGGTGCTGAAGTCCGCGGGCTTCGCGGACGCCGTCCATGTCGGTGGCGGTGTGATCGGCTGGGTCAACCAGATCGAGCCGAGCAAGCCGGTCTACTGAGCCGACCTGCCTGCCCGACCGGCGGGGTCGCGCGCACCACGGGTGCGCGCGACCCCCGCCGTCGTCATGAGCAGACCTTGCCGTCCTTCGGCACCGTGCCGTCGAGCAGATAGTCGTCCACCGTCGAGTCGACGCAGTCGCTCCCGCTGCCGTACGCCCCGTGGCCCTCGCCCTTCCAGGTGAGCAGCACCCCCACCCGCTCGCCCAGTTCGTCCGCCATCCGCCGCGCGCCCTCGTAGGGCGTCGCCGGGTCGCCGGTGTTGCCGACGAGCAGGATGGGCGCGGCTCCGGCCGCGCTCACCTCCGGGCTGTCGAACTGCCCGGCCACCGGCCAGTCGTGGCACCAGCCGGCCGTGTCCCAACCGAGGAACGTGCCGAACACGGGCGAGATCTTCTCGAACTCCGGCAGCAGCTTCTTCGTCTCCTCCAGAGTCGGCCGCTGCTTGTCGTCCAAGCACGATATGACCCGCTGCGAGTGGGTCGTCGTGCCGTAGTTCCCCTCGGAGTCCCGCTCGTTGTAGGCGTCGGCGAGCGTGAGCAGCTCGGAGCCGTCGCCCTCCTGCGCCGACTCCAGGGCGCTGGTCAGGGTCGGCCAGCCCTCCTTGCTGTACAGGGGCAGGACGATGCCGGTGACCGCGAGTGTCTGGGTCAGTTTCCGTCCGGAGGACGTGGGCAGCGGGTCGTTGTCGATCCGCTTCAACAGGTCGGCGATCTTCCGGCTGCCCTGCCCGGGATTCTGGCCGGTCGACTTCAGGTAGTTGTCGAGCGCGAGTTGGAAGCCCTTCGCCTGGTTCTTGGCGTGCCCCACCGCGTCTGCGCTCGGGTCGACGACCGCGTCGAGGATCACCCGCCCCACGTTCTTGGGGAACAGGTGGGCGTACACGCCGCCGAGTTCGGTGCCGTAGGAGATGCCGAAGTAGTGCAGCTTGTCGTCGCCGAGGACCTGGCGCATCAGGTCCATGTCGCGTGCGCTGTCAGTGGTGGAGACGTGCGCCATCAGCTCCCCGGCGTCCTTCTGACAGCCCTTGCCGAAGTCGACGGAGTCCCGGAGGTAGGCCTGTTCCTCGGCCGTGGTGTCCGGCGTGGAATCGACCGACTCGGCGGCCTGGATGTCCTTGTCGCTGCGGCAGCGGACGCCTTCGCTGGCACCCACCCCGCGCGGATCCCAGCTCACCAGGTCGTACTGCTTGCGCAAGGAGGAGACCGTGGAGCCGTACGCCGGCATCGTCGACACTCCGGAGCCGCCCGGTCCGCCGAAGTTGAACAGCAGCGAACCGATCCGCTTGCTCCCCTTGCCGCCGGACTTGGCGCGGATCATCGCGAGGCCGATCGTGTCCCCGTCCGGCTTCGACCAGTCCAGCGGCACCTTCAGCTCCGCGCACTGCCACTCGCTGCTCGGCGCGTCGGCGTCGGCGGTGGCCTTGCAGCGGCCCCAGTCGGGTTTCTGCCCGGTCAGTGAGGCGGGAAGGGGTGCCGCGGTCACCTCCGCTGCGCCGGAGGAGGAGGCCGACGGGCGCGCGTCGGCCGTACCTCCCTTGTTGTCGTCCCCGTCGTCGGACGAGCCACCGCAGCCCGTCATCAGCAGTGCGGCGACGGCTCCCGACGCCGTCCACCGTACGAATCGCGCCATTGCGTTTCCCCCTCGCGGAACCGTCCGCACCGGCGGCGGACGGCTGTCACGCCATAGTAGGCGGATCCCAGCACACCCGTCGGAGCCTGTGGATAACCCTGTGACCTGCGTGTTTATCGGGCTGTGCGTGTCATGAGCAGACCGTCCCGGCGGCCGGCGGCCTTCCGTTCAGCAAGTAGCCGTCCACCGCCGCCCGCACGCACTTGTTCTTGCTGTCGTACGCTCCGTGCCCCTGCCCCTCGTACGTCAGCTCGACGCCGACGCCCTGGCCGAGGGCGGCGGCCATCCTCCGCGCACCCTCGTACGGGGTCGCCGGGTCGCCGGTGTTGCCCACGACGAGGATCGGCGCCGAGCCGATGGCGCTCACGTCGGGATGGTCGGCGGCGCCCGGCACGGCCCAGTCGGTGCAGCCGACCATGCCCCAGGCCAGGAAGTCCCCGAACAGTGGGGACGCCGCCCGGAACTCGGGAAGCCTCCGCTCCACCTGGGCCACGGAGTAGCGCGCTCTGTCGTCGGCGCAGTTGACGGAGACGTTGGCGGCGGTGATGTTGCTGTACTCGCCGTTCTCGTTGCGGCCGTTCATCGAGTCGGACAGCAGCATGAGGATGCTGCCGTCGCCGTCGTAGGCCTGCTGCAGGCCCTCGGTGAGGTACTCCCAGAAGTCCTTCGAGTACAGGGACTGCGCGATGCCGTTGGTGGCGGCGGTCTGCGTGAGCTCGCGCGGGAAGACGCCCGGGATCGGCTTGGCGTCCAGGGTCTTCAGCAGGTTGGCGATCCGGTCCCTCACCTCCTGCGGGGTGCCCCCGACGGGGCAGTCCTGCGTCTTCGACGTGCAGTCCTCGGCGAAGTTGTCGAGCGCCAGCTGGAATCCCCTGGCCTGCCCCAGCGCGCCCTGCTCGGGCGTCTGCGTCGGGTCGACGACCGCGTCGAAGACGGCACGGCCCACGTTCTTGGGGAACAGGTGGGCGTACACGCCGCCGAGTTCGGTGCCGTAGGAGATGCCGAAGTAGTGCAGCCTGTCGTCGCCGAGGACCTCGCGCATGAGGTCCATGTCGCGGGCCGCGTCGGTGGTGCGCACATGCGGAAGGATCTTCTTCGACTTCTTCTCGCAGGCCGCGTTGAACTCCTTGGTGTTGTCCAGGAACGTGCTGCGCTCGGCGCGGTCGTCGGGTGTCATGTCCTGCTGGAAGTACGCGTCCAGCTGCTCGTCGCTCTCGCATCGCACGCCCGCGCTGCGGCCCACCCCGCGGGGGTCGAAGCTCACCAGGTCGTAGCGGGTGCGCAGGGTCGCGTAGTCCTCGCCGAACGCGGGCAGGGCGGTGATGCCGGAGCCGCCGGGTCCACCGAAGTTGAACAGCAGCGAACCGATCCGGCGATTCTCCGGACCGCTCGTCCGCGCGCGGATCAGCGCGACGCCGATCGTGTCGCCCTCGGGCTCGCTCCAGTCCAGGGGCGCCTGCATGGTCGCGCACTGCCACTCGTCGCCGTCCGGCAGCGGTGAGGGGGCGTTGCCCCCGCCCTCGGACTGGGACGGTGCGGGGCAGTCCTTCCAGCTCAGCTTCTGCGCCGTCAGATCCTCGTCCTGGGAGCCGTCGCCGCAGCCCGCGACCAGGCAGGACAACAGGACGGCGGTGGCGCTGAGCACGACGGCGCGCGGACGGGAGGGATTCGGCATGATCCCATCCTGGCGTCGCACCCTGCCCCGCGCGCGGGGCACGGGCCGTACGAGGTACGCCCGTTGCCGCGACGACAGGGCTCGGAGGGCACCCCTGCCGGTGGGGGACAGGGCCTAGAGGGCGCCCTTGCGGGTGAGGTGGGTGAAGGCCAGCCAGCCCGGCAGCACCGGCAGCCACAGCGTCAGCAGCCGGTACAGGAGCACCGCGGGGGCGGCGACTTCCTTGGGGAGGCCGACGGCGATCAGACCGACCGTCAGGGTCGCCTCCACAGCCCCGACACCGCCCGGGGTCGGGGCGGCGGAACCGAGTGCGTTGCCGGCGAGGAAGACGACGGCGACGCTGGCGAGGCTGATCGAGGTCGTCTCGTCGCCGAACGCGCGGATCGACGCGTCCAGGCACATCACGAAGCAGGCCGTCAGCAGCAGCATGCCGCCGATGCCGGTGACCAGCTTCTGCGGCCGCTGGAGCACGTCCAGCATGCGCGGCACGACCCCCGCGAACAGCGACCTCACGCGCGTGACGACGAATTTCCGCAGGAACGGCACCGAGGTCACCACGAGCACCAGCACCGCCACGGTCAGCAGACCCGCGATGACGGTCCGGGACGGCGACAGCGACGGCGTCTTCTCGGTGCCGGTCAGATAGCCGAACGACAGCAGCATCAGGATGTGGCAGCCCAGCCCGAACAGCTGCGAGGCACCGACGCTCGCCACCGCGAGCCCCGGCCGCACCCCCGCGCGCTGGAGGAACCGCGTGTTGAGGGCGACGCCGCCGACCGCGGCGGGCGCGACGATCTTCACGAAGGACCCGGCGACCTGCGCGGCCACGGTCCGCGGGAACGGCACCCGCTCCGGCACGAATCCCAACAGGCTCATCGCCGCCGCCACATAGCTCAGCGCCGAGAACAGCACGGCCGCGGCGACCCAGCCCCACTCGGCGTTGGCGATGAGCGGACCGAACTCGATGTGCGTGAGCTGGGTCAGCAGGAAGTACGCGCCGATCGCGCCGGCGATGAAGCTGATCAGTGTGCGCGGCCGCACCCGCTCCAGGCGGGCCGGCTCCACCGGCGCCTGAGGCCGGATCAGCAGCACCTCGTGCCGGATCTGCGTGAGCAGGTCCTCCTCGCGGGCCTCGTCCAGCGCGTCGTCGATGGCTCGCTTCTCGGCCCGTGTCTCCGCGCGCACGGCCTTTTTCTCGGCCTTGTCGAGCGGAGGCCCGCTCTCGTGCCCGGCCGCCGCGTGACGGGCCTGCTTGGCCTGCCGGGAGGCCTCCAGGACGGCTTCACGCTCTCGCTGCGCCCGCTCCCGGGCCAGTCTGCGCAGTGTCGCGCGCGTGGAGCGGCTCAGCGCGATGGGCTGGAGCATCGGCAGACAGTCGGCGACGGCGTCGGGACCGAGCACGCTCACCGCGGAGGCGACCGCGCGTTCGGCGCCCACCCGCAGGCCGAGCGTCACGAGCAGTTGCGAGGTGTCCATGCGCAGCAGCAGGTCACCGGCCGCGATCTCGCCGACCCGCATGTCGGTGAGGATCACCGTGCCGGAACGATCCACCAGAATGGCGTCGCCGACCAGTCTGCGATGCGCGATACGGCGGGACTGGAGGGCGCGCACCTGCTGCCAGGTGTCGTGCAGCAGTTCGTCGGTGATCTCCTCGTCGGCCAGCGAGTCGAGCGTGCGGCCGCCGGTGTGCTCGTAGACGAGCATGACGGCGTCGGGGCCCAGCTCGGAGGTCGCGATCAGCTTCGGCGCGTTGGCTCCGGCCGCGATCGCCGCATAGGCCAGCAGCGCCTCCTGCTCCAGCGCCTGGCGCAGCGACTGGAGGCTGCTGCGGGTGGCGAAGCCGCGCAGGGTCAGATTGCGCCACGCGCGGTAGAAGAAGCCCTGCGCCTGCTGCTCGCGGTCGACCACCGTGACGTCCAGCGGTGGGCCGTTCTCCAGGGTGACGAAGTAGCGCCGGCCGCGGTCGCCGGTCTCCGGGGTTTCCGAGACCTCCTCGCGCGCGGCGCTCACCGGGTGGAAGCCCACGTGCCGCAGGCCCGCCATCAGCGTCCGTCCCGTGGGCCGGACATTGGGCGAGCCGACCGCGTACAGCGTGCCGTAGGCGATGGTCCAGCCGATCAGAACCGTCAGGATGATCGAGAACGGGGTCGTGTAGCCGGTGACGAGCATCGAGAACGCGTCGAGCATCAGCACGATCCACAGCACCGCGCGCCACCGTGGTCGCCGCGACATGCCGACGGCCGTCATATAGGCGATGACGGGCGCCAGATAGCCGTGCACGGGGTCGGTGAGAGCGTGGATGTCGCCGGGGGAGGGCTGGGTGAGCGCCTCCTGGATCGAGTCCGGGGCAGCCTTGGCGACCCACAGGTCGGTGGCGAGCGTCACTCCGTGGGCGAGGACCGCCGCGAGCACGCCGTCGGCGATCCGCAGCCCGTCCCGCTTGATGAGCCGCTCGATGGCGAACGCCACCGGCACCAGCAGGATCGCGATGCTGGACGCCAGCCCAGCGATCTTGATGAGCAGATCGGGCGCCTGGCCGGTGCCCTTGTTGATGTCCTGTTCCAGGCCCGAGGTCGTTCCGTGCGCAAAGGCGGCGACGCCCAACAGCACGACGACGGCCAGCACGCCGATCAGCAGTCGCATGAGGTCGGAGGGGCGGTGTACGCGCGCGGGAAGCAGCGGTTCGTCGCCCTCGACCTCGTCGACGTGCGTCACCTCGACCAGGTCCTCGTCCTGCTCCACCGGGCCGGCGGTGTCCGGGCGCGACGCAGCGCCAGAGGTGCCCTCCGCGTCATCGGGGTGCACACCCTGCTGCTTCATCGTCTCTTCTTGGTCTCGTATCACCGGTCACCGCCCGCACGATGGTGGCATGCCGCACCGACACACAGGGGCATCAGGGTGCAAACGCGGGTCGCACAGTCTGCCCGAAGCGTCTCCGTGGGGCGAGGGTCACACAGTGTCGCGGGCCCGTCGCATTGTCGGTGCGGTGGTGCAGGATGGGGCGGATGAGCGAGCAGAGCCTTCCGGACGCCGCCCGCCCGGAGTACAGCGGCGACACGCCGCCGGATGCCACCGACGACGCGCTGCCGGAGTACGCCGAGCGCGTCCTCGAGGTCGCGGAACTGATCCCGCCCGGGCGGGTCATGACCTACGGCGACGTGGCCGAGTGGCTCGAGACGGGCGGGCCGCGGCAGGTCGGCCGGGTGATGGCCCTCTACGGCGGAGCCGTCCCCTGGTGGCGTGTCGTGCGCGCCGACGGAGTGCTGCTGCCGGGCCACGAACTCCGGGCCCTGGACCACTACCGCGCCGAGGGCACGCCCCTGAGAGAGGCGAGCCGGGCCGCCGAGGGGCACCTGCCGCGCCTGGACATGAGACGGGCGAGGTGGGACGGCGGTGAGCGTGCGCAGGGTCACATCTGACAGCTTCCGCCATCGGCCCCGCCCGGGGGGATCTTGTGGCCCGTACGGGGGAAACGGGGCACGTCCGTGACATGGCGTACGTTCGAGGGCCGAGGGACCCGCGTGGCCTGCGGGCCGCACGGGCAGTGAGGGAAGAAGCGGAAGCCGTCCTCGCGGGCTGCTCGTCGGCGTAGCGTCGGCGGCAGGCGTCGCCCTCATCCCGGGACCACCGCCCGCCCAGGGCGGCACCCGTCCCACCACGGCCCCCTCCGGACGGCGCACAGCGCCGGACGTGACGATCCGCACACCCACCAGGACCGGCGAACCACGTGAGCTCCTCTTTCTCCACCAGGCGCCTGCCGCACCCCCAGGGGCGGCAGGGGAGCCGTGGCGCGTACCGGCTGGTGCGTACCCGCCCGGCGCGGGTGGATCCCCCTCGTCTGGACGCCGCGCAGCGCTCCGTGGTTGACCACGCCACCGGCCCGATGCTCGTCCTGGCGGGGCCGGGCACCGGGAAGACCACCACACTCGTCGAATCCGTCGCGGCCCGCGTGGCGAGCGGCGGAGACCCCGCGCGCATCCTGGTACTGACGTTCAGCCGCAAGGCGGCCGTCGAGCTGCGCGACCGCATGGCACTGCGCATGGGCGCCGCCCGCGCGCCGCGCGCCACCACCTTCCACTCGTACTGCTACGCCCTGGTCCGTGCCGAACAGGACAGCGGCCTGTTCGCCGAACCGTTGCGGCTGCTCTCCGGACCCGAACAGGACGTGGCCGTCCGCGAGCTGCTCGCCGGCCAGGTCGAACTCCAGCGGCACGGCCTCGCCCACGTGCGCTGGCCGGACGACCTGCGCGCCTGCCTCACCACGCGCGGCTTCGCCGACGAGGTCCGCGCGGTCCTCGCCCGCAGCCGTGAGCTGGGTCTGGGTCCCGACGCCCTGGACGCCTTCGCCGGCCGCATCGGCCGCCCCGACTGGCGGGCCGCGGCCTCCTTCCTCGCCGAGTACCTCGACGTCCTCGACCTGCACGGCGTGATCGACTACGCGGAACTCGTCCACCGCGCCGTCCTGCTCGCCCACCGCCCCGAGATCGCCCAGCGGCTCGCCACGCAGTACGACGCCGTCTACGTCGACGAGTACCAGGACACCGACCCCGCCCAGGTCCGGCTGCTGCGCGCCCTCGCCGGCGGCGGCCGCACCCTGGTCGCCTTCGGTGACCCGGACCAGTCGATCTACGCCTTCCGGGGCGCCGACGTGAACGGCATCCTGGAGTTCCCGGAGACCTTCCCGCGCCGCGACGGACGCCCGGCCCCGGTAGAGGTTCTGCGCACCTCCCGCCGCTCCGCCGCCACGGTGCTGGCCGCCACCCGGCTCGTGACCCAGCGCATGCCCCTCACCCGCCTCCCGGCCGAGAAGGTCCGCGCCCACCGCGATCTCGCCTCCGCGCGCGAGGGGGGCCGGGTCGAGGCCTACACGTACCCGACGTCCGGAACCGAGCTGGACAACATCGCCGACATTCTGCGCCGGGCGCACCTGGAGGACGGCGTGCCCTGGGGTGAGATGGCCGTCCTGGTGCGCGCCGGCTCCCGCACGATCCCCACGGTCCGCCGCACCCTCACCGCCGCCGGCGTCCCGCTCGACATCGACGGCGACGACCTTCCCCTGCGCCACGAACCCGCGGTGGCGCCCTTGCTGACGGCACTGCGCGCGGTGGCCACGGCGGAGACGGCCTCGGCTGCGGTACGGCCTGCGCAGGGTGACGAACCGGAGGAGAGCGGGAGCGGGCCGGCCGACGTCGAGCCGGCGGAGGCCTCCTGGCTCGACACCGAGACCGCCCTCGCTCTGCTCGCCTCGCCCCTCGCGAGCATGGACGCAGCCGATCTGCGCCGCCTCGGGCGTGCCCTGCGGGACGACGAGCGGGCTGCCGGCAACCCCCTGCCGCCGCCGTCCGACGAACTCCTCGCGCGGGCCCTCGCCCAGCCGGAGCGCCTGGCCGTGCACGACCCGGTGTACGCGCGCGGTGCCCAGCGTCTGGGCGCGCTGCTGCGCAAGGCCCGAGAGCGTCTCGCGGGCGGCGGCACGACCGAGGAGGCACTCTGGGACCTGTGGGCGGGCACGCCCTGGCCCACGCGCCTGGAACGGTCCGCCCGCCGTGGCGGCGCGGCCGGCCGCAACGCCGACCGCGACCTGGACGCCGTATGCGCGCTGTTCGCCACCGCCGCGCGCGCGGAGGAGCGCACCGGCGGTCGGGGCGCGCTGAACTTCCTGGCCGAGATCGAGGCCGAGGACATCGCCGCCGACACCCTCACCCGGCGCGCCGCGCGCCCCGACGCCGTACGCCTGATGACCGCGCACCGAGCCAAGGGGCTGGAGTGGGCTCTGGTCGTCGTCGCGGGCGTGCAGGAGGGCCTGTGGCCCGACCTGCGCCGCCGCGGCTCCCTGCTGGAGGCGGACCGCATCGGCCGCGACGGGCTCGCCGAACCGCTCACACCGGGCGCCCTCCTCGCGGAGGAGCGCCGCCTGTTCTACGTGGCCGCCACGCGCGCGCGTGAGCGGCTCGTCGTCACGGCGGTCAAGGCGCCCGCGGACGACGGCGACCAGCCCTCCCGCTTCCTCACCGAACTCGGCGTCGAGCCCAAGGACGTCACGGGCCGCCCGCGCCGCCCCCTGTCGGTCGCCGCACTGGTGGCCGAACTGCGCGCCACGACGGTCGACCCCCGTGTCTCGCAACCGCTCAGGCAGGCCGCGGCGCACCGCCTCGCCCGCCTGGCCGCCCTGGCCGACGAGGACGGCCGTCCCCTGGTGCCGTCGGCGCACCCGTACCGCTGGTGGGGCATGTTCGAGCCGACCGAGAGCAAGGTGCCGCTGCGCGACCGCGACCGGCCCGTCGTGCTCTCCGGCAGCGCCCTCGACCAGCTGGCCAACACCTGTGCCCTCCAGTGGTTCCTGGGGCGAGAGGTGAAGGCCGACGCCCCCGCCACGGTCGCCCAGGGCTTCGGCAACGTCGTGCACGTCCTCGCCGACGAGGTCGCCTCCGGACACACCCCGGCCGACCTCGCCGTCCTCATGGAGCGCCTCGACTCCGTGTGGAACGCGCTCGCCTTCGACGCCCCCTGGAAGTCGGCGCAGGAGAAGGAGCACGCGCGCGTGGCGCTCGAACGGTTCCTGAAGTGGCATGTCATGGACCGCACCGGTCGTACGCCCGTCGCCAGCGAGCACGACTTCGACGTCACCCTGGAAGCGGGCGAGTACGAGGTCCGCATCCGGGGCCAGATGGACCGTGTCGAGGCCGACGGTGACGGCCGCGCCTACGTCGTCGACTTCAAGACCGGCAAAGCGGCACCCACCGCGCGCGAGGTGGAACACCACCCACAGCTCGCCGTCTACCAGCTCGCCGTCAGCGAGGGCGCGGTCGACGAGGTCTTCGACGGTGCCCGCCCCGAGCCGGCCGGCGCCGAACTCGTGCAGTTGCGCCAGGGTGCCGCCAAGAGGGACGGCGGCGACAGCCTGCCCAAGGTCCAGGCTCAGGAGCCGCTGGACGGCGAGTGGGTCGGCGACCTGCTCGCCACCGCCGCCGGCAAGGTCCTCGATGAACGGTTCACGCCCAGCGCCGGCCAGCACTGCACGCACTGCGCCTTCCGCGCATCCTGCAGCGCCCGGCCCGAGGGCCGCCAGGTCGTGGAGTGAGCCGGCGCCGTGCACCGCGGGGGCGGGCGGGCCGGTGCGGCGTACGGCGTGGGCGATCCGGTGGTGCGTCGGCGTGGGCGATCCGGTGGGCCGACATGGCGTGAGTGGATCGTGTGACGGACCGCACCACACTGGCTGACCTGGGCTTCCTGCCCGGCGGCAGGCGATGTGGCATCGACTGTCAGTGCCCGCCGCTAGCCTCTCCCCATGCCCGCCCGCATCACCGATCCCGAGCAGCTCAAGGAGCTCCTCGGGATCCCGTTCACCCCGGAGCAGACGGCCTGCATCACCGCGCCGCCCGCCCCGCAGGTGATCGTGGCCGGAGCCGGGTCGGGCAAGACCACGGTGATGGCCGCGCGCGTGCTGTGGCTGGTCGGCACCGGCCAGGTCGCCCCCGAGCAGGTCCTCGGCCTGACCTTCACCAACAAGGCCGCCGGTGAACTCGCCGAGCGCGTCCGCAAGGCGTTGATCAGGGCCGGCGTCACCGACCCCGACGTCATCGACCCGGACAATCCGCCGGGCGAGCCGGTGATCTCCACGTACCACTCCTTCGCGGGCCGCCTGCTGACCGACCACGGCCTGCGGATCGGTCTGGAGCCGACGTCCCGGCTGCTCGCCGACGCCACCCGCTACCAGCTCGCCGCCCGCATCCTCAGGGAGGCGCCCGGCCCCTACCCGGCACTCACCCGGTCCTTCGCCGACCTGGTCAGCGACCTCCTCGCCCTCGACTCCGAGCTGGCCGAACACCTGGTCCGCCCCGAGGACCTGCGCGCGTGGGACGCCGAGCTGCTGCGCACCCTGGAGGGCGCCAAACTCAGCAACGCCGATCTGCGCAAGGTGCCCGAGACAGCCGCCGCCCGGCGCGAACTCGCCGAACTGGTGCTGCGCTACCGGGCCGCCAAGCGCGAGCGCGACCTGCTCGACTTCGGCGACCAGATCGCCCTCTCCGCCCAGCTCGCCCGGATCCCCGAAGTGGGCCGCCTCCTGCGCGACGAGTTCCGCGTGGTGCTGCTGGACGAGTACCAGGACACCTCCGTGGCCCAGCGCACCCTCCTGGCAGGCCTCTTCGGCGGCGGGACCGGCCATCCCGTCACCGCCGTCGGCGACCCCTGCCAGGCGATCTACGGCTGGCGCGGCGCCTCCGTCGCCAACCTCGACGACTTCCCCGAGCACTTCGCCCACGCCGACGGCCGCCCCGCGACCCGGCAGGCGCTCAGCGAGAACCGCCGCAGCGGCGGCCGGCTCCTCGACCTCGCCAACAGCCTGGCCGGACCGCTGCGCGCGATGCACGCGGGCGTGGAGGCACTGCGCCCCGCCCCCGGCGCCGAGCGCGACGGCATGGTCCGCTGCGCGCTCCTGACCACCCACGCGGAGGAGATCGACTGGATCGCCGACTCCGTCGCCCACCTGGTGAACACCGGCAAGGCACCCGGCGAGATCGCCGTGCTCTGCCGCACGGCCACCGACTTCGCAGAGATCCAGGGCGCCCTGGTCGCCCGGGACGTACCCGTCGAGGTGGTGGGCCTCTCCGGCCTGCTGCACCTGCCCGAGGTCGCCGACCTCGTCGCCGTCTGCCAGGTCCTCCAGGACCCCGGCGCCAACGCCTCCCTGGTCCGCCTCCTCACCGGCCCGCGCTGGCGCATCGGCCCCCGAGACCTCGCCCTCCTGGGCCGACGCGCGCGGCTCCTGGTGTCCCACGCGCGCGGGGCCGACGGTGACGACCCGGACCGGCGGCTCGCCGCGGCGGTCGAGGGCGTGGACCCCTCCGAGGTGATCTCGCTCGCGGACGCCCTCGACACCTTCCTCGAAGCGCCCCTGGAGGGACCCGGAGACGACGGGCTGCCCTTCTCCCCGGACGCGCGCGTGCGCTTCGCCCGGCTCGCGGCGGAACTGCGCGACCTGCGCCGCTCCCTTTCCGACCCGCTGATGGACGTCCTGCACCGCGTCCTCGCCGTCACCGGCCTAGAGGTCGAACTGTCGGCGTCCCCGCACGCCCTGGCGGCCCGCCGCCGCGAGACCCTGTCGAACTTCCTCGACATCGCCGCCTCCTTCGCCGCCGCCGAGAGCGAGGCGAGTCTGCTCGCCTTCCTCGGCTTCCTGCGCACCGCCGCCCAGTACGAGAAGGGGCTGGACAACGCCCTGCCCGGCGGGGAGAACACCGTCAAGGTCCTCACCGCGCACAGGTCCAAGGGCCTGGAGTGGGACGTGGTCGCCGTCCCCGGCCTGGTCACCGGCACCTTCCCCAGCGGCCAGGGCCGCGAGAAGTGGACCGCCCAGGCCAAGGTGCTGCCGCACGGACTGCGCGGCGACGCCGACACGCTCCCCGACATCGAGACCTGGGACTCCCGCGGCATGAAGGCCTTCCACGAGGCCATGAAGGACCACCAGCACACCGAGGAACTGCGCCTCGGTTACGTCACCTTCACCCGCCCCCGCTCCCTGCTCCTCGGCTCCGGCCACTGGTGGGGCCCCACCCAGAAGAAGCCCCGCGGCCCCTCCGACTTCCTCCAGGCCCTCCACGACCACTGCACGGCCGGGTACGGCGAGATTGAGGCCTGGGCCGACCAGCCCGAGGAGGACGAGGAGAACCCCGTCCTCCATCAGGCGTCCGCCGACCAGGTCTGGCCGCTGCCCCTGGACGATGCCTCGCTGGCCCGCCGCCGCGCCGCCGCCGCGACCGTCCTCGCCCACCTGGAGCACCTCGCCGCCGCCGAGACCGGCGCCCCCACGGCCACACACGACCCCGAGACCCTCGACGACCCCGACTGGCCCCCGCCGCCGGACGA
>NZ_JARGEF010000370.1:0-5572 GCF_033794725.1 Streptomyces sp. ID05-39B
ACCCCCGTCGTCCCCCGTGATCCCCCCTGGATCCTCCGTGGGCCTTCGGTGTGACACCGTTAAGAGCGCGCACACCGGCCCCTGATACACCCCGGGAGAAAAAAGTCCCCCGGACTTCTCGTCCGGGGGACTTCTGTCGTCTGGGAGCGGCCGGTTCAGCGAGTGAAGCAAGCCTGCTGTGAGGCCGCGCAGGACTACAGCGGCAGCGCCTGTGCCGCCTGGCCCACCTCGACGGAGTCGACCGGCGCGGGCACGGCCGCCGGCAAGGGCTCCGTCTCCTCCACCCGATGCTGCGGAAAGGAGACCGCACGCAGTTGCCGCGGCCCCGACACGATCGCGTAGTCCTGCCCGAGGAACGGCGGAACGATCTCACCCGGGTCCTCGCCGAGCGCCAACTGCACCGCTGCCCAAGGGGCGTTGACCCCGCACAGGGACAGCTGGTGCAGGCCGCCGGCCGGACGCGTGTTGACGTCCATCAGGACCGGCACATCCCCGAACATCCGGAACTGGATGTTGGACAGATAGTGCAGCCCGAAGCCCTCGGCGATCCGCCGGGCCGGCTCCAGCCACTGCTCCTGGAGGGTGAAACCCCGGCGGCGGCCGTTCTTGGTTCGGCCGATCGACAGCCGGATCCGGTTGTCCGGACCGGTCAGGCAGTCCACCGACACCTCCGGCTGCTCCAGCCGCGGCATCACCAGCCAGTCCACCTGCTCCTCGGCCTGCTTCAGCGCCTCGACGACCATGTCCAGCTGGACGTACGGCGTCGGGAAGCCGCTGAGCTGCGACAGGGAGAAGGGGGAGTGGGTGATCATGCGGAAGCCCACGCCGCCCGCGCCGGACGCCGGCTTGAAGCACGCCCTGTGGCCGTCGGCCTCCAACTCGTCGACAGCCGCGACGAGTTCGTCCGCCGTTCGCACCCGCCGCCACGGCGGCACGGGCACGCCGATCGCCTGGACGGCCTCGTAGGCGATCACCTTGTCGTGGAAGACGGCGACAGCCTCGGGCGGCGGCGCCAGGAGCGCCGTACCGGCCGCGGCGAAGTCGGCGCGGTGCGCCACGATCGCCGACTGGTGCAGCCGGGGCACGAACACGTCGATACCGCGGCGCCGGCACTGGTCGAGGGCGTACTCCACGTACCCGGCGGGGGACAGACCCTCCGGTTCGAGATCGGCGGTGTCGGCGGCGGCCAGGACGGGAGAATCGGCGTCACCGTGCGTGGCGTGGATGTCCACGGCCCGGTCGCTCGGGTTTCTCCGCAGCTGATCCATGAAGAACACGTTCTCCGCGTACGTGCGGTTGAGCCAGACGCGTACGCGAGAGACCATGCAGGCCGCCTTTCACGGTTCGCGGGCAGGGCGAAGCAGGCCCGGCCCGGGCAGGGGGAGTGGAGGGACACCAAACCGCCGTGCGCGACGGGAGGTCGGGGCGGTGGTGTTGGGGCGATCATACGGGCTCCCGAAGGTGCCGCGTGCAACGCGCGTGTTACGGATTTTCCGATCATGTTCGTACGGGGCGGGAGCGCGGTAAGGATGGGGGAGCCGCGGTGTCGATCCCGCGTGCGCGGTGACGGGTGACAGTCGGGGAACGGGAGCACAGGGTGACGTCGACGGCCGGTGGAGCCGGGCAATTACTGGCCATCAGCGATCTGCACATCGGCTATCCGGAGAACCGGGCCCTGGTGGAGGGCATGGCCCCGGAGAGCGACGAGGACTGGCTGCTGGTCGCCGGTGACGTCTCGGAGAACGTGTCCGACATCCACTGGACCCTGAAAACCCTCGCAAGCCGTTTCCGCAAGGTCGTCTGGACCCCCGGCAACCACGAACTGTGGACCCACCCCAAGGACACCGTCACGCTGCGCGGCGTCGCCCGCTACGAGCACCTCGTCGAGATGTGCCGCGAGCTGGACGTGATCACCCCCGAGGACCCCTACCCGGTCTGGGAGGGTCCCGGCGGCCCCGTCGCGATCGCCCCGCTGTTCCTCCTCTACGACTACTCGTTCCTCCCGGCGGGCTGCGCCACCAAGGAGGAGGGGCTGGAGTACGCGCACGGGACCGGCGTCGTGTGCAACGACGAGTACCTGCTGCACCCCGACCCCTATCCGACCCGCGAGGACTGGTGCAGGGCCCGCGTCGCCGAGACCGAGCGCCGGCTCGCCGCCCTCCCGGAGGACCTGCCCACCGTCCTCGTCAACCACTACCCGCTGGACCGGCATCCCACCGACGTCCTGTGGTATCCCGAGTTCGCCATGTGGTGCGGCACCCGGCTGACCGCGGACTGGCACCGACGCTTCCGCGTCGCCGCCATGGTCTACGGCCATCTGCACATCCCCCGGACCACCTGGCACGAGGGTGTCCGCTTCGAGGAGGTGTCGGTGGGCTACCCCCGCGAGTGGCGCAAGCGCCCGCAGCCACCGGGCCGGCTGCGCCGCATCCTGCCCTGGAAGGACGAGAGCGCGTGATCGAGGAGCTGCTGCCGGAGACGGTGGTCGCCGTGGAGGCGCACGGAGAGGACGGCGTCCGCGAGTTCGGCGACGGCCCGCTGTACCCGCAGGAGGAGGCGCTGGTGGCACGCGCCGTGGCCAAACGCCGCCGCGAGTTCACCCTCGTACGCTCCTGCGCCCGCCGCGCCATGGAGAAGCTCGGCGTGCCCCCGCAGGCGGTGCTGCCCGGTGAACGCGGCGCCCCGACGTGGCCGGCCGGGCTGGCCGGCAGCATGACCCACTGCGACGGCTACGCCGCGGCCGCCCTGGTCCGGGCCGGCGACCTGGCCTCGCTCGGCATCGACGCCGAACCGCACCAGCCGCTCCCGGACGGCGTCCTGTCCGCCATCGCGCTGCCCGCGGAGCGCGAACGGCTGCGCCGGCTGGCCGCGGACCGGCCCGAGGTGCACTGGGACCGGCTGCTGTTCAGCGCCAAGGAGTCCGTCTACAAGGCGTGGTTCCCCCTCACCCGCAAGTGGCTGGACTTCAGCGAGGCCGACATCGAGATCGACGCCGGCCCCGCGGGCGCCGGCCAGGGCACCCTGCGGGCCCGCCTCCTCGTCCCGGGGCCGGTGGTCGACGGCTGCCGTCTCGGACACTTCGAGGGCGGCTGGACCGTCGGGCGGGGACTGGTGGCCACGGCGATCACCGTCCCGCACGGCTGAGCCTCCCGGCGGACCACGACCCCCGCCGTCAGTGCCTTCGCGGTCCCCGCCGTCACCGGTCCGGGAGCCAGCTGTGCAGCAGGCGGAAGAACTCCTCCTCGTTGCCCGCGAGGCCCGCGTCCGCCAGGGCCCGTTCCGCCTCCGCGAGGACGGCGGGCGGCACCACCGGCGGCCGGCGGTCCTGCGGCGGACCGCCCGCGTCGTCCCCGAACGCCGCCCGGACGGTGTGCAGCAGCCGCAGATAGGCCTGCACGGCGGTGCGCTCGCGGTCGGTCAGTACGGCAGTGGGCATCGGTCGGCTCTCCCCGTGTCGGCGTCGTCTCCCACGCGCTCGGCGGCGCGTACGCCCCTGTACAGCGGCGTACCTCCCAGCTTGCCGTCCACCACTGACAATCCGGCTTTCCCCGGCACCGGTTCGCCCGCTCAGCGGAGGCGAAACCTCGGCGAAATCCCCCGGGGGAAAGCAGCCCTACGCTGGGAGGAAGAGCTTTCGGCCGACCGCCGGAGGCCACGGTGACGGGAGGCGAACGGGTGGCCGACACCCCGCAGAACCGCCCCGCGCGGGCCCCACGGCTGCGCCGGGTCGGCGACGGTGAACTCCAGGTGCGCCACCGTGTCCTGCACGGCTACCGGCGCGCCTTCCGGATGGCCGGGGAGGGACCGGCGCTGGTCCTCATCCACGGCATCGGGGACTCCTCCGCCACCTGGGCCGAGCTGATCCCCGACCTCGCCCGCACCCACACCGTGGTCGCCCCCGACCTCCTCGGTCACGGCGCCTCCGACAAGCCGCGCGCCGACTACTCGGTGGCCGCCTACGCCAACGGCCTGCGGGACCTGCTCAGCACGCTCGGCATCGAGTCGGCGACCCTGGTCGGTCACTCCCTGGGCGGGGGAGTGGCCATGCAGTTCGCCTACCAGTTCCCCGAGCGCACCGAACGCCTCATTCTCGTCAGCGCGGGCGGTGTCGGCCGTGAGGTCAACCCCGGCCTGCGGCTGGTGTCACTGCCCGGCGCCCATCTGGCGCTCTGCGCACTGCGGTTGCCCGGCATGCGACTCCAGGTCGGTCTCGCCGTACGGCTGATGAGGCTCCTGGACACCGATCTGGCGCAGGACGCACCCGAGTTGCTCACCCTCGTCGACGCCCTGCCCGACGAGACCTCGCGCAACGCCTTCATCCGCACCCTGCGAGCGGTCGTCGACTGGCGCGGCCAGGTCGTCACCATGCTCGACCGCTGCTATCTGACCGAGGGCATGCCGACCATGCTGCTGTGGGGCGACCGGGACAGTGTCGTGCCGGTCCGCCACGCGTACGGGGCGCACGAGGCGATGCCCGGCAGCCGGCTGGAGATCTTCGAGGGCGCCGGGCACTTCCCGTTCCACACCGACCCGGCCCGGTTCCGCTCCCTGGTCGAGGAGTTCACCCGCACCACGGCACCGGCCAACTGGAGCCGCGACCGCTGGCGCGGCCTGCTGCTTGAGGGCCGGCCCGGTGCGGGCGCCTCACCCGCGGCCGGGGAGAGGGACCTGAAGGAGGCCGGCGAGCGCAGCGCCACGTGATGACCTGACGGACGGTCGGTCGGTCCGAGCCGCGAGGCCGCTCAGCGGCCGGCCCGGTCCTGCGGTCCCAGGTACCCCAGTGCCGCCTCGATCCGGCCCGCCAGGTGGTCGCGCCGCCCGCGGCCGCGTGGCGCCGAACCGGCCAGCCAGCTACGGCACTTGCTGGCGAGGAGCAGTCCGAAGCTCTCGGCGTCCCGCTCGTCGGCCTGGTCGAACCTGGTGCGCGCGGCGACCCTGCGGACCGTCGCCCCGAGGTCCACCCCGTCGTCGAGCAGCCGGGCCGCCACCGCGGTGCCTTCCACGTGGTGGCCGTGGTGCCCGGCCTCCATGTGCCACAGCTCATGGCCCAGGATCACCAACTGGTGGCCGGGAGCGGTGCGTTCCTCGATCACCACGAGATCCTGGTCGGCCATGTCGAGCCACAGGCCGCTGGCCGTGCCGGGCGGGAACGCGGCCGTACGGAAGGTGACCGGGCGGCCGCGGCGGCGGCTCATGCCGTCGCACAGGGCCGCGTACAGGTCGGCCGGGGCGGCAGGGGCCGACAGGGTCAGGTCCCCGACCAGTTCGCCGCACAGGCGGCGCATGTCCTTTGCGATGCCCACGCCTCTCCTGGTTCTCCCCCAGCTCACGACTCGGGCCGCTTCACGCTCTCCAGGAGCATGTCCAGCCACTCGGCGACCTTGTCGCGGTGCTGGTCGGTGGGGAGTTGGGCGGCCCGCCAGGCGATCCCGCGCACTCCGTGGTCCTGGAGGAGGCGCTCCAGCGGATCCGGGGCCGCCGCGGCGGCCTCCCGGGCGGCGAGTTTCTGCAGCAGTTCCTGCTCGATGTGCTGCAGGGCGCCCGCCAACGCCTCCGGGTCCTCCGCCGTGAG
>NZ_JARGEF010000371.1:0-5571 GCF_033794725.1 Streptomyces sp. ID05-39B
TTTTTTACCCCGCACAGCCCCCGCCGCCTTGGAGTCACGTCCGTGACCCCCTCCCGGTGTTCCGTCGTCATAAAATGAGGGCACAAGCCTCACATGCCGGGATGGGCATCGCATTCCGGACTACGCCGAACGGAAAGCGGGGGAACGGCCTTCACGGGGGGTGCCACGGTGATGAGGTGTACGGGTGAGAGAGAATGACGGCATGGAGATGCCGAGGAACGAACGGTCGCCGGAGAACGCCCAGAAGATCCTGGTCGTGGGCCAGGACGGCATGGCACTCGGCGGCATCGACGCGGACGACGACTCCCGCGAGACCCCCGTGACCGAGCAGGTCGAGCAGCCGGCGAAGGTCATGCGGATCGGAAGCATGATCAAGCAGTTGCTCGAGGAAGTACGTGCGGCTCCTCTCGACGAGGCCAGCCGCGTCCGGCTCAAGGAGATCCACGCCAGCTCGGTGAAGGAGCTGGAGGACGGCCTGGCGCCGGAGCTGGTCGAGGAGCTGGAGCGGCTCTCCCTGCCGTTCAACGAGGATTCGACCCCGAGCGACGCCGAACTTCGGATCGCACAAGCCCAGTTGGTGGGCTGGCTGGAAGGCCTGTTCCACGGAATCCAGACCACGCTGTTCGCCCAGCAGATGGCCGCGCGGGCCCAGTTGGAGCAGATGCGCCGCGCGCTGCCGCCGGGAGCCGGCGGCCATGAGGGCGATGACGACCCGCGGGCGGGCGGGCGTACGGGCGGGCCCTACCTGTAAGCCGCGTACGTGAAGGGGCCGCCGGGTATCCGGCGGCCCCTTCACGTATGGCGGTGATACCCGTCACATCAGCTTGCTGAGTGATCGTCAAGAGCGCTGGCACTTCTATTCTTTCGGGGTTTTCCATCATCAAGGAGGAGACCCACATGAAGATGCGACGCTCGGTGCTTGTCACCGCGGGCGCCCTGGCCTGCCTGGCGATCCCGGCCATGGCCTCCCCGGCGGCAGCCGATTCGATGGTGACGGGCAGTTGTGGTGTCACCGGCGCCTACGGTGCCTACACGGGCTTCTTCGTCAGCAAGACCCGCATCGACCCGCTGAGGCTGCGAGCCGTCGACAACGCGGCCGACGGCCACCACGCGGCCGTTCGCCTGTCCACCGTCCAGAACGACGGCAACCTCGTCGCGTGGTCCTGGCACCGCAACTACGGCGGCAACGGCAGCGACCAGGTCTGGGACACGTACGCGACGGATGCGAAGGGCATCGCGGCGGTGCGCATCGACGTCGGCCTGTTCGAGGGCAACGACCTGCTGAAGATCTGCACCTCCACCAAGAAGGACAACCCCTACAGCTGACGGCGGCCCGTTCCCCTTACCCGGTCACTGCGGGGGATTGCCCGTCGAGACCTGCAGTTCGATGGGGTCCATGTTCTTCGGGTCCACATCGGTGCCCGCGGCGGGGAACTGGGCGAGGACGGCTCCGTCGCCCCAGGTGTTGTCGTCCTTCTCCTCGACGTCGATCCGCCAGCCCGCAGCCTGGAAGCACGCCTTGACCGAGTCGATGTGCTTGTACCTGAAGTCGGGCAGCCGGACCTTGTCCGGGTCGTTGTACGCCTCCTGCGGCTCGGTGCACTCGGAGGCGTCGATCGTCCTCGACGTGTCCGGGCCCCGGTAACCGGCGACCGGCGACGGTGACGCGGTGGGGGTGTGGGGGTCGCTGCCCTTGTCGTCGTCACTGCCGTTGGCCGCGAGGGTCCCGATCAGGGCGCCGATGGTCGCGAGGGCCACGATCGCCGACCCGACGAGCGCTCCCGTGCTGTTCTTGCGGCCACCGCCCGGGGCTCCCGCCGCCTGCGGGCTCATGCTGTACGCGGGCGAGGTGTTCGGCCCCTGCTGGTGGCCGTACGCCGGAGCGGGCGTCTGATAGCCCTGCTGCGGATAGCCGTACGACGGGGCGGGCGTCGAGGGAGTGCCGTACGGGTTGGGCGTCGGGGCCGGCTGGTACGGCGTCTGGACGTTGCCGACGGGGGCCTGGGAGTTCTGGCCGACCGGGGGGAACACGGCGGAGCCGACGCCGGAGCCGCTCTGCGAGGGGGTGCCCGCCACGATGCTCGGCGGGGCCGGCTGGAAGGAGGTCGCGACGCGCAGGCACTCGTCGCGCATGGCGACGGCGTTGGGGAAGCGCTCGTTCGGGTTCTTCTTCAGCGCGCGGGCGACGAGCGCGTCGACGGCCGGCGGCAGCGCGCGGTTGATGGAGGAGGGAGCCACCGGCTCCTCCTGCACATGCGCGTACGCGATCGCCAGCGGAGAGTCGGCGTCGAACGGCAGCCGCCCGGTGACCAGTTGGAACAGCATGATGCCGACCGAGTAGAGGTCGGAGCGCGCGTCGACGGCGCGGCCGAGGGCCTGCTCGGGCGAGAGGTACTGCGGGGTGCCGACGACCATGCCGGTCTGTGTCATCGAGGTGACGCCGGACTGCATGGCGCGTGCGATGCCGAAGTCCATCACCTTGACGACGCTGCGCTTGGTCATCATCACGTTGCCGGGCTTGATGTCGCGGTGGACCAGGCCCATCTCGTGGCTGATCTCCAGGGCGGCCAGCACATCCGCGGTGATCTTGAGCGCCTTGTCGGCGGGCATCGCGCCCTGCCGCCGTACGTCCTCGTCGAGCACCGAGCCCAGTGGGCGGCCCTCGATGTACTCCATGACGATGTACGGGGTGGTCAGACCGTCGACATCGTCCTCGCCGGTGTCGAAGACCGAGACGATGTTGGTGTGGGTGAGCTTGGCCACGGCCTGGGCCTCGCGGCGGAACCGCTCGCGGAAGGCCTGCTCGCGGCCCAGTTCGGTGTGGAGCGTCTTGACCGCGACCTGCCGGTCGAGCACCGAGTCGTAGGCGAGGTGCACCGAGGCCATACCGCCCTCGCCGAGCAAGTCGCGCAGCTGATAGCGGCCGCCGGCGAGCGCCCGCCCCGCGTACCGGCCCTGCGCGCCGTCCTGGCTCATCTTCTGCGTCCCCCGTCGGGCCACCGGCTTCTGCCGCTCGCCGTGGCTTGCCATTGATCGAAAGTGCTATTCCCGGCCAAGTCTGCCCCAGGGCACTGACACGTCAAGCTCGGTGCCCGTTCCGTGACCGTACGCGAAAGAAGAGTCGCGCAAGCGTTACAGGTGCCGTACGGCCGGTACACAGAATTTGCACGCCGGCGCGGAATACGGGTTTGATGGCCGATCCGTCTCCCACCGACCACCCGGGCTGATCCCGGACCGGCGGCTTGCGCTGAGGCTGTAGCGTGGCCGACGGAGACCGTAACAACACCGCGCGCACCGCGGGCAGAAACGACGGCGAGGACTGATGGCACAGCAGCAGCGCGCTCAGGGCCCGTCCGACCCCGAGGCGACTGGCGGCGGTATGTCAGATGCGCCGGAGATGTGGGGTAACGGCGGACTTGTCGGAGACGGCCGTTACCGGCTGACCGGCAGACTCGGGCGGGGCGGCATGGCGGAGGTGTTCGCCGCCGAGGACGTGCGTCTCGGCCGGACCGTCGCGGTCAAGCTGCTGCGGGCCGACCTCGCCGAGGACCCGGTGTCCAAGGCCCGCTTCACGCGCGAGGCCCAGTCGGTCGCCGGCCTCAACCACCACGCGATCGTCGCCGTGTACGACTCCGGCGAGGATGTCGTCGGCAGCCAGAGCGTGCCGTACATCGTGATGGAACTCGTCGAGGGGCGGACGATCCGCGACCTGCTCCTCAACGCCGAGGCGCCGGGCCCCGAGCAGGCGCTGATCATCGTCTCCGGGGTGCTGGAGGCGCTCGCCTACTCGCACCAGCACGGCATCGTGCACCGTGACATCAAGCCGGCGAACGTGATCATCACGGACAACGGCGCGGTGAAGGTGATGGACTTCGGCATCGCGCGCGCCCTGCACGGGGCGTCGACGACGATGACGCAGACCGGCATGGTCATGGGCACCCCGCAGTACCTCTCCCCGGAGCAGGCGCTCGGCAAGGCCGTCGACCACCGCTCCGACCTGTACGCCACGGGCTGCCTGCTGTACGAACTGCTTTCGCTGCGGCCGCCGTTCACCGGTGAGACCCCGCTGTCGGTGGTCTACCAGCACGTGCAGGACATCCCGGTGCCGCCGTCGCAGACCTCGGAGGGCGTGTGCCCGCCGGAACTCGACGGCCTCGTCATGCGTTCTCTCGCCAAGGACCCCGACGACCGGTTCCAGACCGCGGAGGAGATGCGCGGCCTCATCCAGTACGGGCTCCAGATGCTGTACGAGCAGGGCGCCCACACCGGCACCTGGAACACCGGCCCGGTCGGGGCGGGCACCGGCGCGGGTGCCGCCGCGGCGGGTTTCGCGAGCACCACCACGCTGCCGCAAGGCACCGACGGTTCCCACACCTCGCAGATCCCGCAGACCATCCTGCCCAGGGGCTACGGCAACGGTGACGACGGCGGCTTCGAGGGCCGCGGCAACCGGGGCAGCGGCCGCGGCAAGCTGTGGATCCTCGCCGTCCTCGCGGTGATCGCCATCGCCGCGGGCGTGGCGCTCGCGCTGAACAACCGGGAGGCGGGCGGCGGCGAGAGCGGGACCACCACGTCGCCGAGCGCCACCCCGTCCGCCTCCGACGACAAGGCGAGCGAGTCGCCGAGCGAGTCGCCGAGCGACGAGTCGACGGAGGACACCTCCGAGGGCAGCACCGGTTCGAACTCGGGCTCCAACTGGACGCCGTCCTACACGCCGTCCTACTCACCGTCTCCGAGCTACAGCAGCCAGCCGTCGGACGAGCCGTCGGACCCCGTGACGAGCGACCCCGTGACGGAGGAGCCGAGCGGTTCGGGGTCGAGCGACCCCGGCACCGCTGACGGCGGCACCGGCGATGGTGGGACGTCGGAGGGCGGCGGCACCATCACCGGAGTCACCGGCAGCGTCGGCGACGACGGCTGACCGACCGCACGGCGCAGCGCACGCGCGCGTGAACCCTGTTGACGGGGCTTCACGCGCGCGTAGTCGTTTTAGAGGGCTTCTTCAGTGACCCGCGGCCTCAGTCCGTGAACGCGTCGCACACCGCGTCGTACTCCCGGGTCCACCACACCGCGAGGGCGGAGGCGGCCGGGAACTGGGGGTCGGCGCGGGTGTCGCCGCGCTCGTAGTGCCAGCGCAGCATCCAGAAGTCGTTCAGGCGCTCCCACCAGACCCGGTGCACGGCCGCCGCCAGTTCGGAGGGCGTGGCCCCGGCGGCGGGCCGGTACGCGCGCGCGTAGGCCCGCGCCTTCGGCAGGTCGAGGGTGCCGTCGGGCCGGACGAAGAAGATCGCGGCGGCGCGTACGGCCTCCTCGGCGCGGGGCTGCACGCCGAGCCGGTCCCAGTCGACGATGGCGGCGGGGGCGTCTCCGCGGTAGAGCACGTTGAAGGGGTGGAAGTCGCCGTGCACCCAGCCGACCGGGCCGCTGTGCGGGGGCCGCCGGTCGGCATGGCGTTCCAGCAGCGTGCGGCGCTCAAGGAGGCGGTGGCGGGCCAGCTCGTCGAAGGAGTCGGCGGGGCGGTGCCTGCGCACGCGCGCGAGGAGGTCGTCGATCAGGGTGAAGGTGTCGGCG
>NZ_JARGEF010000372.1:0-5536 GCF_033794725.1 Streptomyces sp. ID05-39B
CCCCCCGCCCGCTCCCGGACTGCCGCCCGACGACGAGGTACTCCTCGACGTGCCCGACGACCGCCTGGGCCCCGCGCTGGTCGCGGCCGGGCGGGACACCTACGAGGCCGCCGCCGCCCTGCTGGCCGGCACGCGCGAGCGCGCCGAGTGGGAGCACCGGGACCGGTACGTCACCCGCCTCGCGTCCTTCGCGCGGTCCCGCCCCGAGTGGTTCGAGGAGTGGCGGGCCGCCGCCCCGCACGACCCTGACGTCCTGCTGCTGACCGCCCAGCTGGCGGTGGGGCGCGCCTGGGACTCGCCGGCGAGAGCCGAGCTGCTGCGTGAGGTGAGTCCGCTGATCACGGCCGCCGCGCAGGCCGACCACCGCGACCCGGTGCCGTGGCGGATCGCCCTGGACCACGCGCGCGGCTCGAACGCCGGGCACAAGTACTTCGGCGAACTGTGGTCGGCCGCCGTCCGCCGTGCCCCGCACCACTACGGCTGCCATGTGGCCGCCAAGCGTTATCTGGCCGAGGCCTGGCACGGCTCCCACCGCGAGTGCTTCGACTTCGCCGACCGGGCCGCACAGGACGCCCCGGCCGGCGCCCTCGCCCAGGCGCTGCCGGCGCGGGCGGCGTTCGCCTACCTCACCGACGGCTGCGGTCCCGAGGTGCCGCGCGAGCGCCTCGACGCCGCCGCCGACCGCGCGATCGCGCTGTCCGCCCGCTTCCCGGGCTCGGACCCCTGGACGGCCGAGATCCGCAACCTCCTGACGTACGTCCTGGTCCGTCTCGGCCGCCGGGCGGACGCCCTGGCCCAGCTGCGCCTGATCGGCCCGTACGCCACGTCCTTCCCGTGGGGCCGGTTCTCGGACGACCCGCTGGGACACTTCCTGACGGTGCGCGAGAACGTGTGCTCGGGACCGTCCGGTGAGCCCGCCGGGCATCCACCACATGGGCACGGGGAACGCACGTACCCCGCGGACCACTAGGCTTCTGCGGCGTGACCACCGTCCGGCTGCCCCTCTTCCCGCTGAACACCGTCCTCTTCCCGGGGCTGGTGCTTCCGCTCAACGTGTTCGAGGAGCGCTATCGCGCCCTGATGCGCGATCTGCTGAAGACCCCTGAGGACGAACCACGCCGGTTCGCCGTCGTCGCGATCCGCGACGGCCACGAGGCGGCACCGGCCGCCCCGGGCATGCCGGACCGGACGGCGCCGCTCCAGCGCGGTCCCGCCGGCGGGTTCGGCGACGACCCGCTCAAGGCGTTCCAGACGGTCGGCTGCATCGCCGACGCCGCGACCGTGCGGGAGCGGGCCGACGGCACCTTCGAGGTGCTGGCGACCGGGACGACCCGGGTGCGGCTGGTCTCGGTGGACGCCTCGGGCCCGTTCCTCACGGCGGAGCTGGAGGAGCTGACGGAGGAGCCGGGCGACGAGGCGGGCGCGCTCGCGGAGGGCGTGCTGCGGGCCTTCCGTCAGTACCAGAAGCGCCTCGCGGGTGCCCGGGAGCGCTCGCTGTCCACCGGGGCGGACCTGCCCGACGAGCCGTCCGTGGTGTCGTACCTGGTGGCGGCGGCGATGATGCTCGACACGCCCACCAAGCAGCGGCTGCTCCAGGCCCCGGACACCGCCTCCCGGCTGCGCGACGAGCTGAACCTCCTGCGCGCGGAGACGGCCATCCTCCGTAGCCTGCCCTCGCTGCCCGCGGCGGATCTGACGCGCGGGCCCACGAGTCTCAACTGACGCACGGGAGGCCTGATGGCGAAGAAGCCGAAGAAGCAGCAGCAGTCCGGGGGCACGCCCGCGACCGTCGCCCTGACGGCGGCGGGCGTGGAGTTCACGGTCCACTCCTACGACCACGACCCGGCCCACCCGTCCTACGGCGAGGAGGCGGCCGAGGCCATGGGTGTCTCCCCCGACCGGGTCTTCAAGACCCTCGTGGCCGAGGTGGACGGCACCCTGACGGTCGCCGTGGTACCGGTCGCCGGCTCACTGGACCTCAAGGCCCTCGCGGCGGCTGTCGGCGGCAAGCGCGCGGCCATGGCCGACCCGGCCCTGGCGGAACGCACCACCGGTTACGTCCGCGGCGGGATCTCCCCGCTGGGCCAGCGCAAGAGGCTCCCCACGGTCCTCGACGACTCGGCGAAGGCCCACGCGACCATCTGCGTCTCGGCGGGCCGCCGCGGCCTGGAGGTGGAACTCTCCCCCACCGACCTGGCCGACCTCACGAAGGCCGTCCTGGCCCCCGTCGGACGGGCGTGAACAGCGGTCGGACCAGCCCCTTCGGCATGTGAGGACGCGGCCGTTCGGGCCGCGGCGAGGGTCTGCCAACGACAGTCCCCGGGACGGGAGAAGCGGCGGGGCGACGACACCGCCCGCCGGCGCCCGGCACCACCCCTACCGCAGCGGCGCCCCGTACGCATCCTTGTGCATCGGCCCCTGCCCGAACGGTTCCGGGTCCCGCGGCCCGAACAGTGCCGTGAGCCCCAGGTGGACCAGCAGCGCCGCCAGCGACCAGGCCAGCAGCGCCCCCTTCGCGCTCAGCTTCAGGGGGGCCGAGAAGGTGACGCCCTTGCCCGCGGCCTTCGCCTGGGCGATCACGTCCTGTCCGGGGCCGAGCCAGACGCCGATCCGCCACGCCAGCAGCGAGCCGAGCAGTCCGCCGAGGGCCAGCGCCACGACCAGCGGCACGCCCCCGCGCCGGCGCCAGGCGAACACGGCGGCGGCGCTCACGGCACCGAAGGCCGCGGCCAGCAGGGCGAACGTGCCGTCCACCCCGACGGCCTGCTCGCCCTCGGTGTCCTTGAGGTAGACGACCCAGCTGTCGTCGGTGAGTTCCCCGACCAGCGGGACGCGCGGCGCCAGCCACACCCACAGCAGCCCCAGCAGCACCCCGGTGACCGCGACCAGGACGGTGATCACCGCGGCTTCCCGCAGCTCCGTCCTCATCCCGGGCCCGTCCTGTCCGTGTCCGGCGTCGTGCGGCGCGGCAGGCGTACCTGGGTGCGCCCCCGGCGACGGCCAGGCGTCGTGCGGGGACGGTTCGTGCGGCGGCGGAGGAGGAGTCAGCGGTGCGGTCACCCTGACATCGTGCCAGGCCCGCCTGTGCCGTGCGTCATCGGACGGCGGCCCGGCGGTACGCCCAGGTGGCGACGGCCAGTGAGACCACGCCGACCACGGCGCACACCGCGAGGTCGCCGACCACGAACGCCCAGTCGGGATGCGGCCGGAAGGTGCGCGCGAGGGCCTCCACGCCGTACGTCGACGGCAGCAGGTCGCGGGCGAAGCGCACCGGCTCCGGCATCCGGTCGGGCGGCAGCACGCCGAGCAGCAGCGCCGCCGACATGCCCAGCTGGCCCAGCACGGTGGCCAGCTCCGGGCGCGGGGCGAGCAGCCCGAAGACCGCACCCAGCCCGGCCAGCGCGGCGCCGGACAGCGGGATGACCAGCGCCAGCACCCACAGGTGGGTCAGCGGCAGCCCGAAGAGCAGCGAGCCGAGGACGGCGGTCACCAGCGTCCCCGGCACGGTGAAGGACGCGTACGCGCCCGCCGCGCCGAGCACCACGGCGGCGGGCGGCACCGGCAGGGTGGCGTAGTGGTCGAGGCCGCCGCTGGCCCGCAGCTGGCCGAAGTACTGCGCGAGGAGGTTCAGCGCCACGAAGGCGACGACGAGGACCGCCGAGCCGGCCACCACGGCCTCCGCCTCGCGTCTGCCGTCGACGACTCCGCGCATCATGATCAGGATGCCGACCGACTGGAAGGTCGCCACGAACAGCAGCGGGATGCGGGCCACCCGCGCGCGCGACAGCTGCGCCCGGTACACGGCCGCCATCGACGGCCACAGCCGCGCGCGCGGCGCCAGCTCGGCCGCCTGCCGGGCCGGCTGCTCGTCCACGGCCAGGGCGCTGCCCGGCAGAACCTCCACGGGTACGACACTCACGTCGCGTTGCTCCTCTTGGGTCCGGTGGTCGCCCTGTTCGATGTCGCCCTGCTCGATACGGATGCGGGGACGATCCTGCTCACACCCTCACCAACCCCTGCCGGGCGGCCCCGCCCAGCGCCAGGTAGACGTCCTCCAGGCTCGGCGTGGTGAGGGTGAAGTCGTCCAGGGCGGCGAAGGCAGCCCCGCCGGTGACGGTGGCGACGACCGTACGGGCCTCCTCGGGGCCCAGCCGGAGCGTCCAGCGGCGCCCGGACTCCACGGCCCGCTCGCGCAGCGCGGCGACCTCGGGGACGTCCAGCGGCGCCCGCTCCCGCCACACCAGCTCGACCCGTACCTCGTCGGCGACCTGCTCCTTGAGGCCGGAGGGGGTGTCGCAGGCGATGACCCTGC
The DNA here is from genome assembly GCF_033794725.1 of Streptomyces sp. ID05-39B. Lineage (NCBI taxonomy): Bacteria > Bacillati > Actinomycetota > Actinomycetes > Kitasatosporales > Streptomycetaceae > Streptomyces > Streptomyces sp. ID05-39B. Next base: position 4,313 of record NZ_JARGEF010000372.1, read on the forward strand.
CGCGGTCCAGGACGGCGACCCGGTCGAGGACCGTCTCGGCCTCGATGACGTTGTGGGTGACGAGCAGCACGGTGGTGCCGCGCTCGGCGCGGCGCCGGTCCACCGCGGACCACACGGCGCGCCGGGCGACGGGGTCCATCCCGGTGGTCGGCTCGTCCAGCACCAGCAGTGGCCGCTCCCCCACCAGCGCGGTCGCGAAGCAGGCCAGCCGCCGCTGTCCGCCGGACAGCTTGCGCAGCGGTCGCCCGGCGATGGGGGTGAGCCCCAGTTCGTCGAGCACGGCGTCCCGTTCGCGGCGGGCCTCGCTCAGGGGGAGTCCGCGCAGGCGTCCGGTGGTCTCGGCGGCGAGGGCGACGGTGAGTTCGTCGAGGGCGGTGGACTCCTGGCCGAGGTAGGCGAGGATGCGCGCGGCCCGTTCGGGGTGGCGCACGATGTCGTGCCCGAGGATCTCCACGCTGCCGGTGTCCGGCCGCATCAGCCCGGTCACCTGCCGCACGACGCTGGTCTTGCCGGCGCCGTTGGGCCCGAGCAGACCGAAGATCTCACCCCGGCGCACTTCGAGCCGTACGTCGTCGGTGGCGCGGACCTCGGGGGTCGCGGGAGTGCCGCGCCGGCCCCGGACCGCCGGGTAGGTCTTGGTCAGTCCGCGTACGGCACACACGACCTCGTCCCGGTGCCGAATGGTCGATGCCGCGCGCGTACTCACAAGGGACGAGAGTACGGGGTCGGCGGCCCCCGCTCGCCGCCGGGGGCGCCCCAAGTGCCCGGTTCAGTCCCCCGCGGGCGCTTGCTCGGCCGCCGTCCGTACGTCGATCTCGCGCCAGAACCCCGCCCGGATGGCGTAGCGGTCGTGCTCGTCGATCTGGTCGTCCTTGTGGGCGAGGAGGCCGAAGCGGGCCGCGTACCGCAGCAGCTCCCCGTCGATGCGGTGCGGGATGCGCGGGTACATACCGGACAGTTTCTGCAGATGGCCCTGGTCGCCGAGACGGCCCATCCAGCGGCGGGCGAAGACCTGCCCCACCTCGAAGGGGTCGCCGCCGACGGTGGTGATGTCCTCCTCACGGTCGGCCCACCGCTGCTCGGCCGTGGTGACCTGCGCGAGCGTCGGCATCGAGGCGATTTCGGGGGGTTCGGCCGCGGTGCCGGGCCGGTCGACCCACCCCTTGTCGGAGGACCAGCGCAGGGTCGCGGTGGCGGGGGGCTGGGCGGCGGCCTGGGCGCCGG
>NZ_JARGEF010000373.1:0-5486 GCF_033794725.1 Streptomyces sp. ID05-39B
GGGCTGTGGGAGCGGGGGCGGGTGGGGCGCTCGGTGCTGTATTCGCGCAGTGCGGCGGGAGAGGTGCTGGTGCGGGCCCGGCAGGAACCGGAGACAGCCCCCGCAAGTCGTGCGGTCGCCCCGCGGAGCTAGCATCCGGGGATGACTACTGATGCCGGTGCTTCCCCCCTCGATGTCGAGATCGGTGCCCTCAAGGGCGGATCCGCGGACCTCTCGCAGTACGCGGGCCAGGCCGTCCTGATCGTGAACGTGGCCTCCAAGTGCGGCCTGACCCCCCAGTACAACGGCCTGGAGCGGCTCCAGGAGCGGTACGGCGCCCAGGGCTTCACCGTGCTCGGGGTGCCCTGCAACCAGTTCCTCGGGCAGGAGCCGGGCAGCGCCGATGAGATCGCCGAGTTCTGCTCGGCGACGTACGGCGTCACCTTCCCGCTGACCGAGAAGGCCGAGGTGAACGGGGACGGGCGGCACGCGCTGTACGAGCGGCTCGTCGGGTTCGCCGACGGTGAGGGTCACAGCGGGGACATCCGCTGGAACTTCGAGAAGTTCCTCGTCGGCCGGGACGGCGCCGTGGCCGCCCGGTTCTCGCCGCAGACCGAGCCGGAGTCGGCCGAGATCGTCGCGGCCATCGAGAAGCAGCTGGGCTGACCTGCTCGCTTGACCTTGCCCCTGGGGCAGAGTCGAGCGTTCCCGTCGCCGGGCGGAGAAGGCCGCCCGGCGACGGAGGACGAGGAATCAGGTGGACGAGAAGACGATCCTCACCATCGGCGCGTTCGCCGCGCGGGCCCGGCTGTCGGCCAAGGCACTCCGGCTGTACGACCGGCTGGGGCTGCTGACGCCGGCGCACGTCGACGAGGTGAGCGGTTACCGCTACTACCGCGCCGGCCAGGCGGAACGCGCCCGGCTGGTGGCCCTGCTGCGCCAGCTCGACATGCCGCTCGCGCGGATCGCCGAGGTGATCGACGCGGCGGACGGTGACGAGGCCGCCGAGCGGCTCACCGCCTACTGGGCGGACGTCGAGACGCGGATCGCCGCCCAGCGCACCCTCACCGAGTACCTCCGTGCACGTCTGTCGGGAAGGAACTCCGAGATGTACGCAACGTTCGAGGTCGAGACGGTCGAGGTGCCCGCGCAGGTGGTGATCACCGAGAAGCGGCACGTGCTGGCGGACGAGCTGCCCGCCTGGATCGGCGCCTCGCTCGGCCGGCTGGAGGAGGCCGCGCAGGCGGCCTGCGGGGGCGTCGCCGGGGCGCCGTTCGTCGTCTATCACTCCGAGGTGACGCAGGAGAGCGACGGACCGGTCGAGTCCTGCGTGCCGGTCGCCGACGAGGCGGCGGCTCGGGCGTGGGTGGCGCAGCTGGGGCGCGGACGGGAGGTCGCGGTCGTCGTGGAACCCGCGAGGCGCCTCGCCTTCACCCGGATCAGCAAGGCTCAGGTCGCGCACCCCCAGATCCTGGCCGCGTTCGAGGCGGTGGAGGCGTGGATGACGCGGGAGGATCTGGAGTACGACGGCCCGTGCCGCGAGATCTACTTCGCCGACTGGGCCGCGGCGGGCCCCGAGGACCCGGTGTGCGACGTGGCGTTCCCGGTGCGGTGAGGCCTTGACCGGTCCCTGAGAAAAGACCGAGCCCTCTCGGCAAGGACGGCGAGCTCGTCGAGAGGGCCCTTCGGTGGTGCGTATGGAGTTGTTCCGCGGGTGCGGTGGCGCTGTCTGTGGAGTCCCTACGCCTTGACCGATGCGACGAAGACGTTCCACGCGTCGGCGGGGAAGTCCAGCACGGGCCCGTCCTGGACCTTGGAGTCCCGTACGGCCATGGCCGCGATGATCGGCGACTTGATCTCGACGCACGCGCCGTTGCCGGTCGAGTAGGAGGACTTGGTCCACGCGTCCGTGATGCCCTGACGAATTGCCATTTTTGCTCCGGATTGCCAGATGTGATGAGTTGCTGTCGCCGCGCGGAGGGCCTGACCGCGGCCCACAGCACGGTTTCCGCCAACGGTCTTGCTCGATGGCGTGATCGACGCTACTCGCCAACATCGGTGTACGAAGCGACTATTCACTCGACCGGATGGCATATACCAGGTGGGACTTCCATCCCGACCGGGTCAGGGTGTACCGTGCCGCCCTGCCCTGGCCAGAAGGTCCAACTGGCCCTCTAGGTGTACTTCTTGGCGATGTCGGCGATGAACTGACGGGACTGGTCCACGTTCAGGGCCTGCGCCCTCAGGTGCTCGTACATCACGCTGTACTTCTGGACGTCGTTCGGCTTCTCCAGGTACAGGTCGCTGGTGACACCCTCGATGTACACCACGCTGGAATCGGCCGCGTCGGGAAACTCCAGGATCGCGTACTGACCGTTGAGGCCGGGGTGCGCGCCCATGTCGAAGGGGATCACCTGCACGGTGACGTGCGGCAGCCGCGACTGTTCGACGAGGTGATCCAACTGATCGCGCATCAGGGACTTGTCGCCCACGATCCGGCACAGCGCGGCCTCGTCCATCACCGTCCACAGGCGCAGCGGGTTCTCCGGCGCGCTGATTCGTTCCTGCCGACGCATGCGCACCTGCACACGCTTCTCGATCTCGGTCGGCGCGGTCTCCGGCAGCGCTCCCGAGATCAGCGTCTCCGCGTACTGACGGGTCTGCAGCAGGCCGGGCACCACCTGCGGGTCGTACACGCGCAAGCTCGCCGCGTCCGTCTCCAGGCCGATGTACACGCTGTACGGGACATCGCCGAAGGCATGCCACCAGCCTTGCTGACGGGAGTCCTTGGCCATCTGCATCAGCGAGTCGACGATCCGCTGGTCCTCCACCTCGTAGACCCCGCACAGATCGCGCACGTCGCGCTGGCTGATGCTGCGTCTGCCGTTCTCGAGGCGGCTGATCTTCGACTGGGACACCAGCAGGCGGTCGGCGACCTGTTCGGCCGTCATGCCCTTGTCCTCGCGGAGCTTGCGTAGCTCCTGGCCCAGCCGGCGTCGTCTGACCGTGGGATTGACATTGGACGTCACGGGACGTGCACCTCCGGCTGCGTGCCTGTAACTGACACTTTGCGTATCTGCTGTTGAGCAGACTGCCACCAAGGTGCTTTCTACCGCTGGAAAACAAGGGATATGCGGGCGGGGCGGGCCTGTTGACGGGAACCACCGTGCCGCCGCCCCGACCCAGGCCGTTCCCGGACATGCGTCCGCGCGGGGTGGCGGGCCGTGCGTCACGGGGACGTACGACATCACCACCCCGCGCGGGCCGCTGCGGCTCCCGAACGGGTCTGACGGTCTTGCGGCCTTGCGGCCTCATGGCTGCGACGTGTCGGTGGGACTGCGGCTCAGTGCGCCACGACACGTGCCATGGAACCTCGGTGCGGTTGCGCCGGAACGCCACGGGCGGGTTCCGGAGCCGACCTGCCTCCCGGTCCGGCCGGACGGCCGGCCTGGGCCGGGTTACGACGCGGCTGTGCGACCGCGCCGTTCTGGACGTCCATCACGGCATGCGCCACGAGGCCGCCCATGGGGTCGTGCCTGATCAGGTCCCGCAACCGGGATCGGGACGAGCGCCCCTCGTTCCCCGGGTACAGGTGCTTGCCGAGACCGACCGCGTGCGCCAGCGCGGCGAGCGCCGCCGTCCGCGGGTCCGGCGGAACGCCGGTGCGGATGGCAGTGTCCAGCCGGGCCTTGATCTCCCGGCTGATCGCCGTCTCCGTCGCCTGGTAGCGAGTCGTCGGCAGCACTCCGCACATCTGTCCCGCCACGGCATGCACCATGCCGCACCGCTCCAGATGCGAGAGGTACGTCTGACGGAGCCCCAGTCGGGGTCCGCCTATCCAATGAACCGCCCGTACGGGAGCGCCACGCCTTCGCAGCAACTCCAACGCGCAGTCCAGAGTCGGATCTCCGGTCGGCCGTGGGGACACCACGGCGATACGATCCCCGTCCGGGGCTATCCGTCCGGCCAGCGCCAGCTCCACTAGCTGTGCTCCGGCCAGACCAAGGTCGAGCGACTGCGGCTGTGCAGTGGTACCCGTGGCCGGGTCCAATGCCAGCAGCAAAAGCTCTTCCGGAATGGTTCTGCGGCTCCTGCCCATCCATGCCTCCCCGCGTGGATGAATGACAGGGTGACCCCTCTCACATTCATCTGTCGAGAGTGCGTGACCGGTTCGTAGTGGAACCAGTAGGTATGTCGTTCTCGTCTACCGCAGGAGCCAAGCCCACTACACAGGACACTGGTACACGGTTCGGACACCGCCGCGAGGCGGGTCCCGGTGGGCGGTTCACGGTTTTCGGCAGGCGCGCGGTCGGCGTGCGGCACAGCGAGGAGGCATCGGTGGCGGGCGAGTCCCCCGACAGGTCGAAGCAGCGCGAGTCGTCGGCAGAACCGACGTCGGGGAGCGCGGGAGCGGTTCCCGAGGCACGCGATCCGCGGCTCGCGGTGGCACGGGACGCCGAGAGCGCGTCCCCCGCGCCCTCGGCCGGGTCCCGGGGTGGTGTGGATACGGCGACGCGGGTGCTCTCGGTACGGGAGCTGACGACCGCCGAGGCGGACGACGAGGCGGACGTGGAAGCGGACCGCGAAGCGGACGACCGGACGGACGCCGATCCGGACGACCGGGTGGACGATCGGGTGGACGACGAGCCGAGCGAGGACTCCGGTGAGGGTTCCGCCGGGGACTCCGCCGGCAGCGCGGACGAGACCCCCGACGAGAGCCCCGACGCGGACTCGGACGACCCGGAGGGCTCCACGGAGGCCGAGAAGGCCGCCGAGAGCGCCGAGAGCCCGGAGGAAGCCCCTGAAGGGTCACCGGACGGCTCCGAGGAGCCGTCGGGCGCCCTGGAGGACCCGGACGGCCCGGACGGCCCGGATGACGCCGAGGCCGCCGAGACGGCGGCGGAGGGCGCCGGCGACCGTGACGATCGGCTGCGCTCGGCCGTGGCCCAGTGGGTGACCTCGGCGGGCGAGAAGCCGGACGAGGCACCGGGCGAGGCGAAGCCGGAACTGGAGCCGGAACCGGAACCAGAACCCGAGCAGGAGAAAGGTTCCGGGAAGTCCGGGAAGTCCGAGGAGGATGCGGCCGCGGCCGAAGACGCCACCGACCCCAAGGACTCCGGCCCCGAAGACTCCGGCCCCGAGGACTCCCGTCCCGAAGACTCCGCCACCGACCGCCCGTCCAAGCCCGCGCCCAAGTGGGCGACGACCGCCGACGAGGTCGAGAGCGACGCGGTCGAGGACGCGAAGGGGGCCGAGGGCGCCAAGGACGCGGCGTCCGACGAGCCCGCCTCCCCCGTCGACCAGCCCACCGCCGTCTTCACGACCGTACGGCCGCCTGCCGAGCGGGAGGTCGATCAGCCGACCACCATGCTGAAGCTGGGTGACCTCCCCAAGGCCAAGCCCGCCGGGCCCGCCGCCGCGAAGGCCACGGAAGCCAAGCCCGAGCCCAAGCACGAGCCCGAGCACGAGCCGGACTCCGAGCGCGACTCCAGGCCCACCCCCAAGCC
>NZ_JARGEF010000374.1:0-5463 GCF_033794725.1 Streptomyces sp. ID05-39B
GCCCGGCGCGAGATTGGGTTCCGCCGCCCCGGGGCGGCGGTACAGCGGGCGGATCCGGCCGGTGCGCAGCGTCGGGAGGAGGGAGGTCGCCAGGAGGTGCGGGGCGTCCGGCGACTCCACCACGAAGACCTGGCGCGCGTCCGCCACCCGCCACAGCTCGGGGCGGGCCGCGTCGATCAGCCGGTGGTCGGGGATGAGCCACCGCTCGTCGAAGGGTGCGGCGAGGACCCGGACCGGCTCCGGGCAGGGGCCCGTGGCGCGGATCAGCCGCCCGGTCCCGGCGGCACTGCCGGGCAGCCGGCCGACCGCGGTGTGCGCGGTGCGTGAGCGGGTCGGCTCGAAGAGGGCCTCGCGGTCCGCTCCCCGCGCCTTCAGGAGGGCGTCCCAACGGGCCTTCAGGGAAGCCGGGTCGGGGTCCGTCGGCCACCCCCGGCCCAGCCGCGGCGGTGCGACGGACCACGGCATGAGGTCCGCCAGCGGCGGAGCTTCGTCGTGCGTCACGCGTGGCATCGTACGACGTGCTCAGTGGGCGTCGAGGGTGACCGTGAAGGAGAAACGGTCGCCCCGGTAGTGGATGACGGCCACGTCCAGCGGGCGGCCGGCGCTGTCGTGGGTGACGCCCGTGTAGTGCAGGATCGGGCTCAGCAGCGGCACCCCGAGCAGCCGGGCGGTCTCCGGGTCCGCGAGGCGGGCCTCGACCGTGTCGGTGATCCGGCCGATGTCCGCGCCCACGACGTCCCGCAGCACCTTCGTCATCGGCCAGCGCACCAGGTCCTGCGGGTCGATCGCCGCGGCGAGTTCCGGACGGACGTAGTTGCGGGCGTGGTTGGTCGGCTCGCCGGTCTCCTCGTCGCCGCGCAGCCGGTGGTACGTCGCCACCTCGGCCAGGTCGGGGAAGTACTCGGCGGCCTCCGCCGGGACCTCGGTCCGGCCGTGCGAGAGCAGTTCCGTCACCATGCCCGACTGCTGGGCCACGATCGCGTCGACCGAGCCCAGCAGCCGTACCGGGGCGCCCCGCTGGGCCGTCGGCTCGATGAACGTGCCGCGGCGGCGGTGCCGGGTGATCAGCCCCTCGTCCTCCAGCTCCTTGAGTGCCTGGCGCATGGTCAGCACGCTCACCCCGTAGTGCCCGGCCAACTGCTCCTCGGTGGGCAGCCGCAGGGGATCCCGGGGGGAACGGCCGAGTATCGAGGCGCGCAGCGACTGCGACACCTGGTACCAGAGCGGCAGCTTGCGATTCAGGACGATCGAGTCGGGCGCGAAGGAGGTCACGGGGCCATCCGTACCTGTCGGCGTTCCCTCAGTGCAAGGGGCGGAAGTGGCGTTCGAGGCCCGACCACACGTCGTCGTAGCCCTGTTGCAGCCGGTCCGATCCGGCCGCCTGCGAGGTGAGGGTGACCGGCCACCGCGTCTCGAACATGAAGGCCAGCCCGTCGTCGACCTTGTGCGGCACCAGCTCGGCGGCGCTCGCCCGGTCGAAGGTCTCCCGGTCCGGGCCGTGCGCCGACATCATGTTGTGCAGTGAGCCGCCGCCGGGTACGAATCCCTCCGCCTTGGCGTCGTAGGCCCCCTCGATCAGGCCCATGTACTCGCTCATCACGTTCCGGTGGAAGTACGGCGGGCGGAAGGTGTCCTCGCCCACCAGCCAGCGCGGCGCGAAGACCACGAAGTCGACGCCGGCCAGCCCCGGGGTGTCGGACGGGGACGTCAGCACCGTGAAGACCGACGGGTCCGGGTGGTCGTAGGAGATCGAGCCGATGACGTTGAAGCGGCGCAGGTCGTACACGTAGGGGACGTGGTTGCCGTGCCAGGCGACGACGTCGAGCGGTGAGTGGTCGTAGCGGGCCGTCCAGAGGTTGCCGCAGTACTTGTTCACCACCTCGACCGGGCCCTCGACATCCTCGTACGCGGCGACGGGCGCGCGGAAGTCGCGCGGGTTCGCCAGCCCGTTGGCGCCGATGGGGCCGAGGTCGGGGAGGTGGAAGGGAGCGCCGTAGTTCTCGCACACATAGCCACGGGCCGTGGCGTCGAGGAGTTCCACCCGGAAGCGGACCCCGCGCGGGATCAGGGCCACATGGCCCGGCTCGGCGTGCAGCAGGCCGAACTCCGTGCGCAGCAGCAGGCCGCCGCGCTCCGGGACGATCAGCAGCTCGCCGTCCGCGTCGCTGAACACCCGGTCCATCGAGGCGTCGGCGTGGTACAGGTGCACGGCCATGCCGGTGCGCTGGGCCGCGTCGCCGTTGCCTCCCAGGGTCCACAGGCCCTGGAGGAAGTCCGTCCCCGGAGCGGGGTCGGGGAGCGGGTTCCAGCGCAGCCGGTTCGGGTCCGCGACGGTGTCCGTGAAGGGGGCGGTGCGCAGGGCGCCGTTGTCCGTGCGGGTGAACGCCGGGTGCGCCGCCGAGGGGCGGATGCGGTACAGCCACGAGCGGCGGTTGTGGGCGCGCGGCTCGGTGAAGGCGGAGCCGCTGAGCTGCTCCGCGTACAGACCGAGGGGGGCGCGCTGCGGCGAGTTGCGGCCCTCGGGCAGGGCGCCGGGCACGGCCTCCGAGGCGTGCTCGTTGCCGAATCCCGTGAGGTACGTCAGCCCCTCCGCCGTCCTGCGTGCGTCCCCGCTGTTCATACGTGCTCCCTCGACCGCCGATTCCTCTGTATCACCGTAGGATTGCGGTTTCCCCGACGCAAGGGGTACGCGGGGTCCTCCTCTCGGAGGACGATCACCGGTGGCGGGAACCAGACCCCAGGGGGATCCCCGTGTCGTACCGGTGTTCTACGCTCCGAGGCATGTCGTGGAGTCGTGGAATCCTGCCCGCACTCGCGGTCTGTGTCCTGCTGGTGACCGGATCCGCGGGCTGCGCGTCCGATGACGCGTCCACGCCGACGGGGCAGGAGAGCGCGGTCTCGCCCTCGCCCGTCGGCAAGGTGCTGGACGACACCGACGACGACGGGCGGCACTACCGGGAGGTCGGGAAGAAGGGCGCTCCGCAGGTCGCCCTGGAGGTGGAGCCCGACACCGAGGGCGGCTGGGACGTGCGCCTGAATCTGCGCGACTTCGCCTTCTCACCGTCCGGCACCGAGGCGCGGGCGGTCAGGGGCCGCGGCCTCGCCCGGCTCTTCGCCGACGGCGAGCCCCTCGCCGACCTCCGCGACACCTCGTACCGCATCCCCGAGGGCTACCTCGCGCACGGCACCCACCAGGTCACCGCACGGCTGTACGCGGACGACGGCACGGTGTGGGCCGTCGACGGGAAGCCCGTGGAGAGCACGGCCGACATCACGGCCTCGGAACCCGAGCCGGATTCCGCGTCGGAGTCGCCGGCGGGCGATCCGGGTTCCTCGTCCCCTTCCGCGCTGAGTGCGCCGGGCACCTTCCCCCGTACCGGGGGGCAGGGTTCACCGGACCGCGGCGGAAAGGCATCATGAAGCCCGTGCCCCACGCGACCTCGCTCCGTCGCGCGCCCGTGCAGCGGCGCAGCGCCGAACGGCTGACCAGAATCCTCGACGCCTGCGCCGACCTCCTCGACGAGGTCGGCTACGACGCCCTGAGCACCCGTGCCGTCGCCCAGCGCGCCGGTGTCCCCATCGGGTCCGTCTACCGCTTCTTCGGCAACAAGAAGCAGATGGCGGACGCGCTGGCCCAGCGCAACCTGGAGCGGTACGCCGAACGCGTCACCGAGCGGCTCGGGGTGGCGCGGCCGGGAGACTGGCGGGCCGCCATGGACGCCGTGCTCGACGAGTACCTGGCCATGAAGCGCACCGCGCCCGGCTTCTCCCTCGTCGACTTCGGCAACCAGATCCCCGTCGGATCGCGCTCCGAACCCAACCACCGCGTCGCCGACCGTCTCACCGACCTCCTCTCCGGTCATCTCGGACGCAGCCCCGACGACGACCTGCGGCGTGTCTTCCTGATCGCCGTGGAGACCGCGGACACCCTCGTCCACCTGGCCTTCCGGATGGCGCCCGAGGGTGATCCGAAGGTGATCGACGAGACGCGGGAACTGCTGCGGGCGTATCTGGGACGCGTACTGGACTGAGGGACCCGGCCGATCCGTCGGCTCCTGGCCCTCCCCCACATGCGTACCGGTCGGTATGCTCGCGGGAAGAGAGCGCCACCGCCGCCGCCTTCCCTGGAGGACCCGTGTCCCGCACCGCCCTGCGAATCTGCCCCCTGTGCGAGGCCACCTGCGGGCTGACCCTGACCATCGAGGGAACCCGGGTCACCAGCGCCCGCGGCGACCGCGACGACGTCTTCAGCAACGGGTTCATCTGCCCCAAGGGTGCCTCCTTCGGCGCCGTCGACGGCGACCCCGACCGGCTGCGCACCCCCCTCGTCCGCCGGGACGGCGAACTGCGCGAGGCCACCTGGACGGAGGCCTTCGACGCCGTCGCGGCAGGCATCCGCCCGATCGTCGAGCGCCACGGCCCGCACGCGGTCGGCATCGTCCTCGGCAACCCCAACGTGCACACCATGGCCGGCGCCCTCTACCCGACGGTGCTGCTCGCCGGACTCGGCACCCGCAGCCTCTTCACCGCCTCCACGGTCGACCAGATGCCCAAGCACGTCTCCAGCGGACTTCTCTTCGGCGACGCCAACGCCATCCCCGTGCCCGACCTGGACCACACCGACCACCTCCTTCTCATCGGCGCCAACCCCCTGGAATCCAACGGGAGTCTGTGCACCGCCCCCGACTTCCCCGGCAAACTCAAGGCGCTCAAGGCCCGCGGCGGCACCCTCACCGTCATCGACCCGCGCCGCACCCGCACCGCCAAGCTCGCCGACCGGCACCTCGCGATCCGGCCCGGCACCGACGCCCTGCTGCTCGCGGCGATGGCGCAGGTGCTGTTCGAGGAAGGGCTCGTGGACCTGGGCGAGTTGAGCCCGCATGTCCAGGGCATCGACGAACTGCGGGACGCCGTACGGGAGTTCACCCCGGAGTCGGTGGCGGACGCCTGCGACGTGGACGCCGCGCTCGTGCGTACCCTGGCCCGCGAACTCGCCGCCGCCCCCACCGCGGCCGTCTACGCCCGCATCGGCAGCTGCACCGTCCCCCACGGCACCCTGGCGAGCTGGCTCGTCGACGTCCTCAACATCCTCACCGGCAACCTCGACCGGCCCGGCGGCGCCCTCTTCCCCCAGGCCGCCACCGACCGGACACCCCGGCCCGCCGGTCCCGGCCGGGGCTTCGCGCTCGGACGCTGGCACTCCCGCGTGAGCCGGCACCCCGAGGTCAAGGGCGAGCTGCCGCTCTCCGCGCTCGCCGAGGAGATCGACACCGCGACCGACGAGGGCACACCGGTCCGGGCGCTGATCACCGTGGCCGCCAACCCGGTGCTCTCCGCACCGGACGGCGACCGGCTCGACAAGGCGCTCGACTCGCTCGACTTCATGGTCAGCGTCGACCCGTACCTCAACGAGACCTCACGGGGCGCCGACGTCGTCCTGCCGCCGCCCCCGCCCTCCCAGAG
>NZ_JARGEF010000375.1:0-5417 GCF_033794725.1 Streptomyces sp. ID05-39B
GTCCGGGGTCCGCCCGGCGCCACGGTCACCCGTGCATCCGCCCCCGTCACCTCGGCGCCTCGGGTCGAGGACGCCGAGGCGCCGAGGTGACGGGGGCGGATGCACGGGTGACCGTGGCGCCGGGCGGACCCCGGACAGCCGGGACAGCCGGGGACGGCCGGGACACCGGGACCCGGGGTGGCGGAGTCCCGGTCGCGGGCGGGGCCGGGACGGCGGAGTCGGCGCCTCGGGTCGAGGACACCGAGGCGCCGAGGCGCCGAGGTGACGGGGGCGGATGCACGGGTGACCGTGGCGCCGGGGGCGGACCCCCGACAGCCGGGGACGGCCGGGGACGGCCGACACCGGACCGCGGGCCGGGAGGCAGGCCGGCCGAGAACCCGACGCGAAGGGCGCATCCTCGGACGTCGGGACACCGAGGCCGCGGGGCCGCGACCCGGGAGAGTCCGCTCGCCCGCGCCGCGCCCCGGGAAGACCCCGGCGCCGCTCTGGCGGCGCCGGTCCCCCTGGGGCGGCCACCCGATGCCCCCTTGCCGCGACCGGTGTCAGAAGACGATCAGGGCCCGGCCGCCCTTGCCCGCCAGCATGTTGTCGAAGGCCGCCGGGATTCCTTCCAGGGCGATGCGTTCCGTGACCAGGGAGCCCAGGTCCAGGCGGCCGGCGCGGACGTGTCCGGCCAGCACCGGGAGGTCGCGGGCCGGGTCGCAGTTGCCGTAGACGCAGCCGGAGAGGGTGCGGCCCCAGTGGAAGAGTTCCAGGGCGTTGAAGGTGACCTGCTGGTCCTTGCCGCCGATGCCGACGACCGTGGTGCGGCCGCCGCGGCGGGTGGACTCCCAGGCCGTGCGGATGGTGACCGCGCGGCCCACGCACTCCACCGCGACGTCGACGCCCTGCCTGCCGGTGAGGGCTCGGATCTCGCGGGCGGTGTTCTCCGAGGCGACGACGTACTCAGTGGCGCCCGCAGCGCGGGCCAGTTCCTCCTTCTCCGGGGAGACGTCGACGGCGACGATCGTCGAGGCGCCCGCGATCCGGGCCGCCTGGAGGGCGGAGAGGCCGACCCCGCCGACGCCGAACACGGCGACCGTCTCGCCGGGCCGGACCTGGGCCGCGTGGTGGACGGCGCCGTAGCCGGTGAGGACCGCGCAGCCGAGGAGGGCCGCGTCGGTGAGCGGGATGCCGTCGGGCAGCGGCAGCGTGCAGGAGACGGGGACGACGGTCTCCTCGGCGAACGCGGCGACGTTCAGGCCGGGGTGGAGATCGGTGCCGTCGGCGCTGCGGGCGTACACGTCGGCGGAGCCGCTGAGCGCGTTGACGCACAGCCAGACCTCGCCGAGCGAGCAGGCGTGACAACTGCCGCAGGAAGGCGCCCAGTTGAGGACGACGTTGGCGCCGGGCGCGAGGCCCGTGACGCCCTCACCGACGGACACGACCGTGCCCGCGCCCTCGTGGCCGAGGACGGCCGGGACGGGTACGCGCATGGTGCCGTCGGACAGGGACAGGTCGGAGTGGCAGACCCCGGCGGCGGCGAGCCGCACCCGCACCTGACCGGGCCCGGGGTCGGGAAGCTCGATCTCGGTGATCTCCAGAGGGGCGCCCACGGCGGGAAGGACGGCGGCACGGACCACGGGAAACTCCTCAGAACTGAAGGGACTTGGTCTGGAGGTACTCGGCGAGACCGTGCGCGCCGAGTTCCCGGCCGACGCCCGACTGCTTGTATCCGCCGAAGGGGGCGAGGGGATTGAAGCGGCCGCCGTTGATGTCGACCTGCCCGGTGTCCATCCGGCGGGCGAAGGCCACCGCCTCCGCCTCCTCACCGGCCCAGACGGCGCCGGCCAGGCCGTAGACCGTGCCGTTGGCGATGCGCAGGGCGTCCTCCTCGTCCTCGTAGCGCAGGATCGACAGGACGGGGCCGAAGATCTCCTCCTGGGCGATCGTCATCTCCGGGGTGACGTCGGCGAAGACGGTCGGGCTGACGAACCAGCCGCGCTCGTGCGGGGTTTCGGTGCCTCCCGCGACGAGACGGGCGCCTTCGGCGACGCCCTGCTCGATGTAACCGCGTACACGGGCTTGCTGCTTGGCGTTGACGACGGGGCCGATGCGGTCGCCGTACTTGGCGGCGGCCGTCGCGGCCAGCTCGACCGCCTCGTCGTAGCGCTCCCGATGGACCAGCATCCGGGTCCAGGCGCTGCAAGTCTGGCCGGAGTTGGACATCACGTTGGCGACGCCGACGTTGACCGCGCGGGCGAGGTCGGCGCTGGGCAGGATGACGTTGGCGGACTTGCCGCCGAGTTCGAGGGCGACCTTCTTGATCGCGGCCGCGGCCGTCGCGGCGACCTGCCTGCCCACGGCGGTGGAGCCGGTGAAGGAGACCAGGTCGACGCCGGGGTGCTCGGCGAGTGCCTGCCCGGCGACCGGGCCGAGGCCGGTGACAAGGTTGAGGACACCGGCCGGGAAGCCGGCCTCGTGGACGGCCTCGGCGAAGAGCTGCGCGACGAGCGGGGTGTCCTCGGCGGGCTTGAGCACGACCGTGCAGCCGGCGGCGAGCGCCGGGGCGGCCTTGGCGACGATCTGGTGCAGCGGGTAGTTCCAGGGCGTGATGGCGCCGACCACGCCGACCGGCTCGTGATGGACGACCGAGTTGCCGACCTTCTCCTCGAAGGAGTGGGTGGCGGCGAGTTCGGCGTAGGAGCCGGCGACCGCGATCGGGACGGCCGCGTGGACCGCCTGGGAGAAGGGCAGTGGGGAGCCGAGTTCGGCGGTGACCGTCTCGGCGATCTCGTCCTTTCGGGCGGCCAGCACGTCACGCAGGGCGGTCAGTCGCGCGGCGCGCTCGGCGGGCGGTGTCGCCGCCCAGCCCGGGAGGGCGGCGCGGGCGGCCCGTACGGCCGCGTCGACGTCCTCGGGTCCGGCGGCCGGGACCCGGCCGATGATCTGCTCGTCCGCCGGGTTGACGACCTCGATCACGTCCTGCCCGGCGGCGGGGCGCCAGGCGCCGTCGAGGTAGATGCCGTCGTGTGCCTTCATCGGGTTCCCTCCGGGGCGGTCGTCGTCGTCCGCACCCTAAACTAGCGCCGATAGTTTTCCGGCACCAGGGGCGTCCGCCGTAAGACCGAGCGGCACATGGAGGGGGCGGCGTCGCGGGGCTGGGCACGCACTCCCCCACTCCCTCAAGGGCGTGGCGGACCCCCAGCCGCGTTGTCGTCAATCACCATGGCTCCGCCATGCCTCGATCCTCCGCCTTGCAGCGGCACGCACCCAGCCCCGCTCCTTCTCCCGCACCTCGTTTGCCGGTCGGCCCGAGCCGCACCACTCTGGCACGGGAGCCGTCGTGGGCGTCACTCGTCGAGGTCGGGCAGCCGGTCCGGGGCCGGGGAGATCCGGTCGCCGTGCTGGTCGAAGACGAACAGGTGGGCGACGTCGACGAGGAGCGGGACGTGCATGCCGTACCGCAGGTCGAAGTCGGGGGTGGTCCGCACCACGAGGTCGCCGGGCTGACGGCCGTCCGGGGCGGCTACCGCGGGAGGCTGCTCGGCGGGCTCGTCCAGCACCACGACGGGCCCGGCCCGCAGGCTGCCGGCCCGCGCCCGCAGCCGGTCCATGACCCTGGTCTCCCGCCTGCGCCGCCGGGCCGGCCGGGCCTGCGGGCGCGGTGCCTCCAGGTCCGGTACGACGGCGGGGCGCGAGCCCGTGTTGAAGTGCACGAGCACCTCGTGCCCCTGGAACTCGACGTGCTCCACCAGGCCGGTGATGTGCGTCTCGCCGGGACGCGCCTCGGCGAGGCCGCCGATGCGGACGGCCTCGGACCGCAGACCGACGATCACCTCACGGCCCTGCTGCACCCGCAGCAGGTTGTGGTCCAGGGACAGCGGTTCGGGCAGCCGCAGGGCCTGCTTGCCGAGGCTGATCGTCATCGCCCCGTCGAGCGGGGCCCGCACCACGCCGCGCAGCAGGTTGATGCGGGGCGTGCCGATGAAAGCGGCTACGAAGACGTTGCGGGGCAGGGCGTAGACCGAGCGGGGCGTGTCCACCTGCTGCAGGACACCGCCGCGCAGGACCGCGACCCGGTCACCGAGGGACATGGCCTCGGCCTGGTCGTGCGTGACGTACACAGTGGTGACGCCCAACTTGCGGGTCAGCGAGGCTATTTCGGCCCGCAACCGGTTACGGAGCTTTGCGTCCAGGTTGGACAGCGGTTCGTCCATCAGGAAGGCGGACGGATGGCGGGCGATGGCCCGGCCCATGGCGACACGCTGGCGCTCGCCGCCGGAGAGCTGGCCGGGGTAGCGGTCGAGGAGGTCCTCGATGCCGAGCATCCGGGCGGTGGCGTCCACGCGGGGGCCCGGGTCGGTGCTGGGTGCCTCGATGCGCAGCGGGAACCCGATGTTGTCGCGCCCGGTCATGGTCGGGTAGAGGGCGAAGTTCTGGAAGACCATCGCGATGTCCCGGCCGGACGGCGGCAGATCGTTGGCGTACTCCCCGTCGAGCAGCAACTGCCCGTCCGTGATCTCCTCCAGCCCTGCGATCATCCGCAGCACGGTGGACTTGCCGCAGCCGGAGGGCCCGAGCATCACCAGGAACTCGCCGGGCGCGATGTCCAGCGACAACCGGTCCACCACACGGGCGCCGCTCGCGTAGTAGACCTTGCTCACGTCGTGCAGGGAGATGGCGCGTGTCATGACAGGGGTCCCCGGAGGCTCACGGGTCCGCCCGCCGCCCCTCCCGTCCTGGTCGGGACGGTACGGGCGCCGGGCGGACCCTGGGCGCGTGTGCTCGACAGCCTCCAAAGGGTCGAACGAGGCTGTGAGTCACGGAAGTTAACGGACTGTGCGCGCCCGGGGAAGAGAACCGGCCAGATCCGTGGCTTTGCGGGGCGGGAAATCCTCGTACCGGGAGCCGCCCGGCTCAGCGTGGCGGGCCGGCCGGCTCGCGGATCTTGGTGAGGTGGGCGAAGACGACGAGGTTGCCCGAGTAGCCGGATCTGCGGTCGAAGGTGCCGCCGCAGGTGATGAGGCGCAGTTCGGGACGGCCCCGGTCGCCGTACACCTCCCGGTCGGGGAAGTGCGACTTCTCGTAGTTCTTGATGCGGTCGACCGTGTACACGGCGGTGCGTCCGTCGGCCCGTCGGATCTCGATGCGGCGGCCCCTCCCGAGTTCGGAGAGGCCGGAGAAGACGGCCGGTCCGGTGTCGGTGTCGAGGTGTCCGACGGCGACGGCGGTGCCCGGTCCGCCCGGGGACGGACCGGCCGCGTACCAGCCGACCAGGTTGGGATCGTCCTCTGAGGGCGCGGGCAGCCTGCGTCTGCCGTCCAGGCGGAGGTCCATGACCGGGGCGTCGAGGTCGAGGTAGGGGATCGCCAGCCGGGCGGCCCGCGAGCGCGGGAGGACGCGGGGGCCCTTGGCAGCACCCTGGGGAGTGGGAC